>JAEZYN010000084.1 GCA_023419095.1 Bacteroidota bacterium
CAGCCACCGCTTTCGTGGAAAGACGCCCAAATAACGGCCAGCCCGAACCGGCTAATATGAAAAGTGTTGTGAAAATTCTTTATGACGATACCGGAGTCTATATCGGCGCTACTCTTTTTGACAATGAACCCGGCAAGATCGCACGTGAACTTACCGAGCGCGACAACATTGAAAATGACGATATTTTCGGTGTCACATTAAATGGATATAACGATCACCAACAAAGTCTTGAATTCCTTGTAACACCTGCGGGCGTGCAGGCCGACGCAAAGCTGACCACTGATCTTGGTGAAGATTTCAGTTGGAATGCAGTGTGGTTTTCAGCCGTAAAAATTACGGAAACCGGCTGGACCGTTGAAATGAAAATCCCCTATTCGGAACTTCGCTTTCCAAAAAATAACGTGCAGGAATGGGGCATCAACATCCTGCGGCTCGTCAACCGCACAAGCGCCATTTTCGACTGGAATTTCGTCGATAATAAAAAAGGCAGCTACATGCTCTATGATGGTATCCTGAGTGGAATTAGAAATATCAACCCGCCTACCAGACTGTCATTTCTGCCCTACTTTTCCACTTACGTAAACAATTACGACGGCAACACGACCGCAAATGTGAACGGCGGTATGGACTTGAAATACGGCATCAACGATGCTTTCACGCTGGATCTTACTTTAATTCCGGATTTCGGGCAAGCATCTTTCGACCGTTCGGTTCTGAATCTATCACCATTTGAAACCCAGTTTGAGGAGCAGAGACCGTTTTTCACGGAGGGGACCGAACTTTTCAGCAAAGGCGACCTTTTCTATTCACGGCGAATTGGCGGCAACCCGAGCAGACTTCCTGAGATTAATGAAGACGAAAACATCATTGAAAATCCTGAAAAAGTAAAACTTTTTAACGCGATAAAAATTTCAGGCCGCACAAATGACGGGCTTGGAATCGGTTTCTTTAATGCGGTGACGGAAAAGACCTCAGCTAAAATCTTGAATTTAAAAAGCGGCGAAACACGTCTGGAAACTACAGAACCCTGGTCAAATTACAACGTTTTTGTCCTTGACCAGAGATTCCGCGGCAATTCATCTATTTCGCTCGTGAACACCAACGTGACGCGCGACGGGGATTTTCGGGACGCGAACGTCACGGCGCTGCTATTTGACATCAGAAATAAAAAAAATACGTACCGATATTTTGGTGGCACGAAAGGAAGTTTCGTCATAAACGGCGAAAACAAATTTGGAAATGAAAGTAATTTAGGCTTTAACAAAGTGGCGGGCGTGCACCGTTTTGGAGCCAATTATTTCATCCGTACTAAAGATTATGATATCGGCGATCTTGGATATTATGACCGAACCAATTATCACAGCCTTAATACCAACTATTCTTACCGCTATCTGCAGCCGCGCGGGAACCTCAATACGCTGAATTATAACCTGAATGTTTCACACAACCGCCGTTTGGATGATGATCTCTTCACGCAGTTCGTAATTCATAACAGTATCGAAATGCAGACTAAGAAATTTTTCAATTTTGGCGGTGGACTTATGATCTGGCCTTTTGGTGAAAACGACATCTACGAACCGCGAACCGCCGGCCGCCATCTTCATGTACCTGCGATGATCAACCCGTGGATTTTCATTAACACCGATAACCGCAGAAAGTTCAGGATCAATACCTACATCGATTATTATGCTTTCGACGAAAAAGGCCGCTACCAGCTGATCTACCAGCTGAACCCGAGCTATAAATTTTCCGATAAACTACGCCTTTATTATGATGCAAATTTTAATTATCAGCAGAATGACCGCGGTTTCACCGGCAAAGATGCAGCCCATATTTTCATGGGGAGACGTAACAGGTTTACAGCTGAAAACGGAATCTCATCGCAGTATACTTTTAATAATAAAATGGCGCTGAACCTGTCCTTCCGTCATTATTTTTCCGAGGTTCATTACCGAAGCTTTGAGACTTTAAACGAAAACGGCCGTGTTTCGGACACAGATTTATTTGATGAAAACCGTGACGGCACCTTCAACTCCTGGAATGTGGATTTGCGCTATTCATGGTGGTTTGCGCCGGGCAGTCAGATCACTTTGCTGTACCGGAACGCGGTCGGGAATTATCTCGAAGAATCGAGAATCGGTTTCAGTAAAAACTTTGAAAAGCTGTTTGACGAGCCGATGATCAACAGTATTTCGCTTAAACTCACTTACTATATCGATTACAACCAAGCCAAAAACTGGATGAAAAAAAGCTAAAAATAAGCCGCTTCAGAATATCTGAAACGGCCCTTTTATTTTTAAAGCGATCTGAACTGCTCCAGCATCCGCTTGTCGTTCTCGAAGAACATCCGAATATCACTCATCTGATACAGCAACATCACGATCCGCTCGATGCCCATCCCAAAAGCGTAACCGGAATATTTGTCGGAATCGATATTCACATTTTGTAGAACCGCAGGATCTACCATTCCACAACCCATGATTTCGAGCCAGCCGGTGCCTTTGGTAATGCGGTAATCGGTTTCAGAATTCAGTCCCCAATAAACATCAACCTCGGCACTTGGTTCCGTAAACGGGAAATACGAAGGTCTCAACCTGATTTTAGACTTGCCGAAAAGTTCGGTGGTGAAAAACTGAATGGTTTGTTTTAAATCTGCAAAGCTCACATTCTGATCGATATACAAACCTTCGATCTGGTGAAAAATGCAGTGTGAACGCGAAGAAATCGCTTCATTCCGGAAGACGCGGCCAGGCGACAGAATGCGCATCGGCGGCTGGTTTTCTTCCATATATCTGATTTGCACAGAGGATGTGTGCGTTCTGAGCAGCACATCCGGATTGGTTTCAACGAAAAATGTGTCCTGCATATCGCGTGCAGGATGGTATTCCGGAAGATTCAGCGCGGTAAAATTATGCCAGTCGTCTTCAATTTCAGGACCGTCAGCCACGGCAAAACCAATCGATTTGAATATATCGATGATTTTGTTTTTCACGATATTGATTGGATGTCGGGTGCCGAGTTCAGACGGAAATCCAGGGCGCGTGAGGTCTTCCTTTTCCAGGATCAGATTCTCCGCTGCGCTGTTTTTGAGGCTGTCGAGTTTGGCTTCAACGGCCTGTTTTAATGTATTGATCTTCTGGCCAAATTCTTTTTTCTGTTCATTCGGAACATCTTTGAACTGGGCAAAAATATCATTCAAAATTCCTTTTTTCCCACTGAATTTTATGCGGAACTGTTCGATTTCGGCTTTATCAGAAGTCTGAAAGTTTTGCACTTCCACCAACAAATCGTCTATTTTCTGTAACATCGTTTCGTAATATATCGAAGCGCAAAAATACAATTTAATGCTGAAACTGCCCGAGGAAATATTACCTGTAGGGGATCTGAAACCAATTTACTGCAGCCTACTGCACATACGCAAGAAATTCAGACAACGCTTTCCTGCGATGACTGATGGCGTTTTTCTTCTCTGCCGGCATTTCAGCAAATGTGATTTCATAATCGTTTGGAATAAAGATCGGGTCGTAACCAAAACCCTTATCACCACGGACTTCGCGAATGATTTGACCATAAACACGGCCTTCAAAATATTCTTCTATACCATTATCCACGAGACACATTACAGTCACAAAATAGGCGTCGCGATTGTCTGAATCTTTAAGTTGCTCGAGAACTTTAGCCATGTTTTTTGCAAAATCGTGGTCGCCGGCGTACCGTGCGGAATAAATTCCAGGTCTGCCGTCCAGCGCGTCTATCACCAGCCCGGAATCATCACCCAGACTTGCTTTTCCGGTTTTTTCGAAGCAGTATTTTGCCTTAATCAGTGCGTTTGCGTGAAAAGAATTTCCGTCTTCGACAATTTCGTCGTGAAGGTTGTAATCTGCGAGTGAAGTCACTTTAAATTCTTCGCCGAGGATTTGCTGAATTTCTTCTTTTTTGTGTTGATTGTGGGTAGCAACCAGAATTTCTTTAGACATAAAATTGACAGATATATTTAAATAAAAAAAATTTACATGGCAGAATAACTTCCAGGATATTTTCGGCTGAAAAGGTAATAGAAAACACCGAACAGGAGTAGGCCTGCGGCTAAAACCACATACTCTGGAACCCTGAACATTTCCGCAAAACTTTCTGTTTCACCGTACAAAATAAGCAGCGCCGAACAAAGGTTATTAAAAGCGTGAAGCAGTATCGGCAACAGTAAAGATTTAGTCTTATAATAGACCAAACCCAGCACAACGCCCAGCAAGACAGCGCCTACGAACTGCCACGGGTTGCCGTGAACGATTCCGAAAACTACCGACGCGATTAAAATAGCACTTGCAGGCTTCATGCCTTTGTTGATGAGTCCTTTCTGAATAATTCCGCGAAAAATAATTTCCTCGAAAAGCGGCGCCATTACCACGACCATCACGAGCAGCGTGGCCTTATCATTGGTCATTTGCCGCATCAGACCTTCAAAAAATTCGTAGAAAGGACCAAAAAAGGGTCCGGTAACCGGAATTTGTGCGGTAATGATCTCAGCGATAAGCATCATGCCGGACATCAACGGGAAAATAATTAAATATGTACTCAGATTTGTGGCTGAAAGATTGAAATTGAGTTGACGACCTGTCTGCGGACGCGCGATGAAAGTGTCGTAAACTAGTATTGCACCCAGAAAACCTGCGGCGTTCATGACCATCAGATAAAAATTCGAATACTGGAAGTTGGTATTGAAAACAAAGATCGAAATCACATTTATGGAAGAAATAACTGATGTTCCCGCGATCATGCCGACAATCAGTGCAAGTGCGCCTTTCCAGTTAAATGTGTGCTCCGGCTTGTTTTTTCGTTCTGTCATCAGCTGTTGAGTAAGTGTATTTGAAATAATAAAATAAATAAAAACAGGTTTCAGAAGACCTGTAATGCCCACAAATATAATTCAAATATGACAAAGCGAAGTTTTGCGCGGCCTTTTCAGGCAGTTTTCACATTCGGTAAAAAAAGACGATTTTTGCAGTCTCAAAATTTTATATGGCAGACTTCAACCAAGAAATAGAAAGGCGTAAAACCTTCGGAATCATTTCCCACCCCGATGCCGGGAAAACTACACTTACTGAAAAGCTGCTGCTTTTCGGTGGTGCCATTCAGGAAGCAGGCGCCGTGAAATCGAATAAAATAAAAAAAGGCGCGACGTCTGACTTCATGGAAATCGAACGCCAGCGTGGAATTTCGGTGGCAACTTCGGTTTTGGCATTTGAATACAGGGATCACAAAATCAACATCCTCGATACACCCGGACACAAAGATTTCGCCGAAGATACTTACCGAACTCTAACGGCTGTAGATTCCGTAATCGTGGTAATCGATGTGGCTAAAGGTGTGGAGGAACAGACCGAAAAACTCGTTCAGGTTTGCCGCATGCGAAACATACCGATGCTGGTTTTCATCAATAAGCTAGACCGTGAAGGTAAAGACGCATTCGATCTTTTAGATGAAGTTGAACAGAAATTAGGCCTGACGGTTTGCCCGCTTTCGCTGCCAATTGGTATGGGAAGCGACTTCCAGGGGATTTATAATATTTGGGAAAAGAACATACAGCTTTTTCTGGAAGAGAAAAAACAGAAAGTCGGCGAAACTATGAAGTTTGACGACATCAATGACTCGAAAATCGATGAAGTAATTGGCGAAAAGGCTGCTGCCACACTGCGTGACGAGCTTGAACTTGTAGAATCTGTCTATCCGGAATTCAACCGCGAAGATTACATGAACGGTAATCTGCAGCCGGTATTTTTCGGTTCGGCTTTAAATAATTTCGGTGTGCGGGAACTTCTTGACGCTTTCATCGACATTGCGCCGCAACCACAGCCTAAAGAATCGGAAACACGTCTTGTAAAACCGGACGAGAAAAACTTTACAGGTTTCGTCTTCAAAATTCACGCGAATATGGATCCGAAACACCGCGACAGGCTTGCGTTTGTAAAGATTGTATCGGGTACGTTCAAAAGAAATGAGAATTATCTTTTGGTTCGCGAAAATAAAAAGATGAAGTTTTCCTCACCAAATGCATTTTTCGCAGACAAAAAAGAAGTCGTGGACGAAAGCTTTCCGGGCGACATCGTTGGTTTGCATGATACCGGAAATTTCAGGATCGGAGACACGCTCACGGCGGGTGAAAAAATCAGTTTTAAAGGAATTCCGAGCTTCTCGCCGGAGCATTTCCGATATATTAATAATGACGATCCACTAAAAGCAAAGCAACTCGCAAAAGGCATCGACCAGCTGATGGACGAAGGTGTGGCGCAGCTGTTCACACTCGATATGAACAACCGGAAAATCATTGGAACTGTGGGCGCGCTACAATATGAGGTAATCCAGTACCGACTGGAACACGAATATGGCGCGAAATGTACGTACGAACCGCTTTCCATTCATAAAGCCTGCTGGATAGAAGCCGACGAAAAATCGGAAGAATTCCAGGAGTTTGCGCGGCTGAAGCAACGTTTTATGGCTCGCGACAAATACGGGCAGCGTGTTTTCCTGGCAGATTCATCTTTTACGATTCATATGACGCAGGAGAAATTCCCGAACGTGAAACTGCACTTCATCAGCGAGTTCCGGAATAACCAATCATAACCAATTTTAAAATCTTCAGGTCAACTGGAGATTTTTTTTGTAAATACGTCCGCAAAACATTTTACAATATCCGGCTAATCAAACGCTTAACATTAAATTACTTTTTAAAGGAATACAATTTGATTCTATTCTGCATTCTAAAATTTTTTATTAATAAATGAAAAACTTTTTCTTAATACTGCTGGCTTTCACGACACTAATTTCATGTGAAAAAAATACATTGCAGCAAACGACGGATAATATTAAAAGAGCTGACAGCCTTTTTACAAAAGCCAACCAGGGAATTAAAACGCTGGATTCGATTTCAAAAACGATAAGTGACTCCAACGGTATTGCCAAAAAAGTCATTATACCCGAAATTCAAAAACAGAAAAAATCTATTGACAGCACGATCAAAAATGGCAGCTGGCGAATTGACTCGATCAATAAGCAGATCGAAAAAATCACCAAAAACGTCGTGGTTGGAACGGAGGTGGCGAAAACGCTTGACTCTGCGAATACTGCACTTCAAAAAGGTGAGAATGCATTAAAGGTACTCACGCGTACTGCTGATAAAATCTTGAAACAGACAAAACAACAATCTGCGACGGAGAAGACCGCAGAAAGTACGCCTGAACCGCGAACGTCAGACTCAATGGATAATGCATCGCCGGCAGTGCCTCCGCATGAAGGGAATCCGATTGTAAAAAATGCCACACTTGAAATTCAGGTTGACGATTTAGCATCTGCGCAGGCGATTTTAAAACAAAAAATTCGCGAGAACAATGCCGATTTGGTGACTGAAAATTTTAGCCAGAACGAAGGCATCCAGCGGCAGCGCGTCACGGCGAAGGTACCACTTCAGTATTTCGACCGTTTTGTGGCTGATATATCTTCAAATTTAGGTGACATTAAATCCAAAAATACAGAAACAGAAGGAAATGATTTTTTTGCGGCCCAAAACTGCGACGTCGAAATTCTGCTCGTTCAGAATGAAAATATAGCGGACTTAAATGCCGGTCAAAACGGGGACCAGAAGGAGAATGACGGTTTTATTGGTGCTTTTTTGAAAGGTTTTAAAATGCTGGGCGCCGCACTTCTATTTTTAGTACCGTTTTGGCCGGTATTCCTTATCGCAGGTCTGATCTGGTTTATTGTGCGTCGGAACCGGGTGAAAAAACGCGTGCAAAACGCTGCTTTAGAAACTCATAAATCTTCGGAAACTCCGGCTTACCCTACTGATAATCAAACATCATCAGCAGAGCAGACAGGATCTGACAATTCAACTGATGATGATTACTCGAAATACATGCCTAAATAAACAAAGAAGCCTTCCAGTTGCGGAAGGCTTCACTTATTTCATATTCACAATGCGGTCTACAACGTAAACCGTATTCCCGCGCCAGGGCAGTACGCCGTGGTATTCCCTGTAATGAAGATCGAATGTCTTGCCGTTGTTTACTTCTAAGGTTTTGAAGATTTCTTCATTTACGATGGAGAATTCAAACTCATAACTCGTCAGGCTTCCGGTGCGCGGATTGGCACCAAAACCCTGCTGTATGAGTTTTCCCTCGTAAGTTTTGAAAACGTTACCTTTCTTCACGGCATAATTCAGCACGCCGGATTTCACACCTTCGCCAAAAACAAAGTAATAACGGTAATAAAGCACGCCCGAAAGCAGCAAAACTACAGCAGCGATAACGATCCAGAAGTATTTCATTACAGTTAAATTTAAAGGTTAAAACTTTTACTTCGCAATGCTGCGCGAGATCACGATTTTTTGGATTTCAGAAGTTCCTTCGTAAATCTGAGTAATTTTGGCGTCACGCATCATTCTTTCCACGTGGTATTCTTTCACGTAACCGTAGCCGCCGTGAATCTGTACCGCTTCCACAGAAGTGTCCATCGCCACCTGCGAAGCATAGAGTTTCGCCATCGCGCCAATCTCAGAAATATCTTTACCTTCGTCTTTTTCAGTTGCGGCTTTGTAGCAGAGCATTCTGGCAGCCATTATCTGCGTTGCCATGTCAGCAAGTTTAAATGCAATTGCCTGGTGATTGATGATTTCGGTTTTAAATGCTTTACGGGTTTTGGCATATTTTAAGGCAAGTTCGTAAGCTCCGGAAGCGATTCCTAGCGCCTGTGAAGCGATACCGATACGGCCGCCGTTCAAAACCGCCATTGCAAAATTAAACCCAAATCCGTCCTCACCGATTCGGTTTTCTTTCGGAACTTTCACATCCGTGAACAGCAAAGAATGCGTGTCACTGCCGCGGATACCGAGTTTGTCTTCTTTAGGACCGATATCGAATCCTGCCCAGCCACGTTCTACGATGAATGCGTTGATTCCTTTGTGTTTTTTCTCAGGATCAGTCTGCGCGATTACGATGTAGTAAGTTGCATTTCCACCGTTGGTGATCCAGTTTTTGGTTCCGTTCAGAAGGTAATGGTCGCCCATATCTACTGCCGTGGTCTTCTGTGATGTCGCATCAGATCCGGCTTCCGGCTCAGAAAGTGCAAAAGCGCCGATCACTTCGCCACTTGCAAGTGGTTTCAGGTATTTCATTTTTTGCTCTTCGCTCGCGAATTTTTCGAGGCCTGCGCAAACGAGTGAGTTGTTTACCGACATCACTACCGCTGCGGACGCATCTACCTTGGCAATTTCTTCTATTGCAAGCACATAGGAAACACTGTCCATTCCGGCACCGCCATATTTAGGATCCACCATCATCCCGAGGAAGCCCATTTCCCCCATTTTCTTCACCTGTTCATGTGGAAATTTCTGCTCATTGTCTCTTTCTATCACGCCCGGAAGAAGTTCCGATTGCGCAAAATCCCTTGCAGCCTGCTGAATCATCAGCTGTTCTTCGGATAAATTAAAGTCCATAAATCTTAAAATTGTTTGCCCGTAAAGCTACAATTTTTCTAAAAAAATATAAAATAAACCTCAGATATTAAAAAATCCGTGAGAAATTATTTAAATAACGCGCAACTACATAATATTTCATTGAATTCTGTACAGAATGAAAGGCAACAAATCTTTTTTGCTGTTTAAAATAAAATTGATATTTTTACCACTAACCCGATATTTTTTGCACGGGATTACTTGACTAAAAAATATAAGATGACGATAAAACGAATTTTCGATTTTCCACAACATGCCCTGGAAAACTATCCTCGCGAGGATATGTTTGTTACTAAATATAACGGCAAGTGGGAAAAAACCTCGACGCAGGAATTTCACAACATGGCCAATAAAGTTTCGCGCGGCCTGCTGAAATTAGGCATCAGACCCGGCGACAAAATTGCGCTCATTACCACCGCAACCCGTACGGAATGGGCGGTAATGGATATGGGAATTTCGCAGATCGGTGCAGTTTCTGTTCCGGTGTACCCTACTATTTCGGCTGAAGATTACGATTTTATCTTTAACAATGCAGAAGTAGAGTACTGCTTCGTTTCAGACCGTGACCTGCTTGATAAGGTATTGAAAATCAAAGCCAATGTATCTTCTCTTAAAGGAATTTTTACGTTTGACCAGATAGAAGGCGCGGCCAACTGGCATGAAGTCCTTGATCTTGGTAGAGACGACAGTATGCAGAGCGAAGTAGATGACTTGGCGAACAGCATTAATTCCGAAGACCTCGCCACGATAATTTATACGTCGGGAACTACCGGAAAACCAAAAGGCGTGATGCTGACGCACCATAATATTGTATCAAATGTTCTTGCGTCCAACCCTAGAATTCCAAGAATAAAAGGACTTGAGTACAAGGATATAAAAATCCTGAGCTTCCTGCCGATCTGCCATATTTTCGAGCGGATGCTCTTTTATCTTTATCAGTACAATGGCTACTCTATTTCATTTGCGGAAAGCATTGAAAAGATGGGCGAAAACATCAAAGAGGTACAGCCGCACATTATGTCAGTGGTTCCACGTCTTGTGGAGAAAGTATACGACAAAATTTACGATAAAGGTACCAGCGCGGGCGGTCTGAAATCTAAAATATTCCTTTGGGCACTCGGCGTGAACAAAGCGAAACAACAGATCGGAAAACCTTCCGGGCTTAAGGAAATCATCGCCGACAAACTCGTCTTTAAAAAATGGCGCGAAGGTCTTGGCGGTAATATTATTACATTGGTTTCGGGTTCCGCAGCCCTTCAGCCACGACTCAACAGAATGTTCCAGAATGCAGGAATACCGATTCTTGAAGGTTACGGACTTACGGAAACATCGCCTGTGATTTCGGTGAACAGTTTTGGTAAAATAAAAGTCGGCACTGTGGGACATGTGCTTGAAAACCTTGAAGTAAAAATTCAGGAAGATGGAGAAATCACTGTAAAAGGGCCATCTGTTTTTAAGGGTTATTTTAAAAATGAAGAACAGACGAAAGAGGCTTTCACTGAAGACGGTTTCTTTAAAACCGGCGACATCGGCCACATCGATGATGAAGGATATTTACATATTACCGACCGCAAAAAAGAGATGTTTAAAACTTCCGGCGGCAAATACATCGCTCCGCAGGTAATCGAAAACCAAGCAAAAGCTTCGAAATTCATCGAGCAGATTATGGTACTAGGCGATGGCGAAAAGATGGCCTGTGCATTTGTACAGCCCGACTTCAATTTTGCGGGGCACTGGGCTGAAAGAAAAGGCCACAATATCGGTACCACGCCGGCGGAGATGGCTGCAAGTACAGAACTTAAAGAAAGAATAGCTAAAGAAATCGATTACCTCAATACCAAACTCGGAAACTGGGAGCAGATCAAAAAATTCGAGCTTACACCTGAAGCATGGACGATTGAGCAGGGAGTTCTTACGCCAACACTTAAACTTAAGCGGAAAGCATTAAAAGAGCGGTACATAAAACTCTACAACAAAATGTACGGCCACGAAGGCTAAAATGTAAAACACGGTTTCTTGCCGTGTTTTTTTTTGTTTTAATATTTAGCGGCGCGAGTTGAGATTAAGAATTAAATTCATCGGTCTTGCGACTGCCTTTTTTTTGAAATTAATAGCCGAATACCATTCACGGCTATAAGTAATTCGTACCACAAGTGCATTCATTGCTAACACGTTTTCAGAGTCGCAAACCTTAATTTTGCAGCCATGAAATCATATGCAATGACAACATCACCCATAAAGAAAATTCTGGCACCTATTGATTTTTCAGTAAAAAGCGAAAATGCCACACGCGCCGCCGTGCAAATGGCTGTGCGTCACCGTGCCAAAATTGTCCTGATCCATGTTGTGAACTCATATTTTATAACCGACCGTGCGGGCCGCCAAATTCTGGGCGGCGACAGCATCACGCAGGACATCGATGCCGCGACGAGAAAGCTTGAAGGGTTTCGCGATATTCTAAAACAGCGTCATCCGAATCTTAAGATAGAAACTATTGTAAAAACTGGCCTCGTATCAGATACGATCGCTGATATGGTGAATGAGTCCAATACAGATCTTGTGGTTATCGGTACAGCCGGTCACCAGAAACTCAAACAGGCTTTATTGGGTTCCAACTCTTATACGATGCTGACGAGACTTAACTGTTCCGTAATGCTCGTACCCGAGGAATTTAACAAAACTTCATTCAATCACATCCTGTTTCCGGTGCGGACGCTGAGTCATCTGCGCACCAAACTGCGCCTGGCTATCGCGATCGCCAACCGAAACAACGGAATCATCAATCTGTCGGGCATCGGCAACAGCACTAATTTCCCAAAACTACGGCGAGAGTTTTTACTACTCAAGAGATCGCTGAAGAACCGAGCACAGCGTTTTCATTCTGAACTTGTTCTGACCGATGATAATGCCGAAACCATTTCGAAACTGTCGAACGAGAAACCATGTGATATCGTGATGCTGAATTATGAAGACGAAATGAAGTGGAAGTCACTTTTCGCGGAGAATTTCTTCAAGAAAATCATTAACAATACCCACAGTGCCCTACTTTTTATTAAACCTAAAAATACGGTGACGATCGAGCAGGCCTCATTTTCAGGCTACGATCTCACCATGCCCATTCCGGGCTAATCTGCTATGACTACCTATAACATTTATACCGAAGAAAATAACGCAACTGTTTCCGAACTGGAGAAAATCCGTGACTTTCTGCACCTGCATCTGGAGCAGTACGGCGACAGCAAAACCGACATTGAAAAATCCCTGCATTATGCAATGGGCAAAAACGGAAAACCCGGCGGCCATGTGATCGTCGCTGTTCACGAAAATGAAATGGCAGGCGCGGTGGTTGTAAACAAAACCGGCATGGAAGGATTTATTCCTGAAAACATCCTGGTATATATCGCTACCGACCGCAGCAAAAGGGGAACCGGCATTGGCAAAGCTTTAATGCAGGAGGCCATCCAACGCAGCCAGGGCGATATTGCACTGCACTGCGAACCCGATAATCCTGCCAAAAACCTGTATACGAAACTGGGTTTCACCAGTAAATACCTCGAAATGAGGTTAAAAAAATAATCATGTCTTATATAACACTTAATTCTGCCAAACTATACCATAACTATACTTTCCTCGACGAGCTGTTCAGCAACCACCACATCGACTGGGCTATTGTAGCCAAACTGCTGTGTGGAAACGAGAAATTCCTCAAGGTACTGCTTCGGATGTCTGAAAAAGAAATCTGTGATTCGCGGCTGAGCAACCTTAAAACCATTAAAAAAATATCACCTGATACGAAAACCATTTATATTAAACCACCCGCACGCCGTCTCGCAGGCAGCATTGTAGAATATGCAGATGTAAGTTTCAATACGGAACTTGAAACCCTCCGCGCACTTTCGGAAGAAGCGGTGCAGCAGGATAAAATTCATCGTGTGGTGCTGATGGTGGAGATGGGCGAACTTCGCGAAGGCATCCTGCTCCAGGATCTGATGGAGTTTTATGAAGAAGCCCTGCAGCTCGCCAATATCAAGATCGTAGGTCTTGGAACCAATCTCTGCTGCCTAAACGGAATTCTTCCTGACGAAAAAAAATTGCTGACTTTAACATGGTGCAGATCAATCCTTGAAGAAAAATTTGGCGAGAAAATCCCGTATATCTCTGGTGGTTCATCGGTAACAGTTCCGTTAATTTACCGCAATCAGGTGCCTGAAGGCATTAATCATTTCCGGGTGGGCGAAACTTTGTTTTTCGGGACGGATGTGTATGCTGACGGTTATATTCATGGCATGTATCGTGAAGTGTTTACATTAAGTGCGGAGGTGATCGAACTTTCAGAGAAACCGCGCTTGCCGACAGGTACGGCGGGAACCAACCTGACGGGCGATACACCGAAATTTGATCAGTCACAGAGCAATCAGACTTCGGTGCGTGCTATTGTAGATGTCGGGCTGCTGGATATCGACTCCAAAAATATTACGCCAATGCTACCGGATATTAAGGTTATCGGCGCAAGCTCAGATATGCTTATCCTCGATCTTGGGGATAACGAACGCGGACTTAAAGCCGGCGATACGGTGGAATTCAGCATGAATTATATGGCTGTCCTTCGCGCAATGAATTCAGATTATGTAGACAAAAAAGTCGTGAATGTCCTTACCAGCGCAGCACTTAGCCTTACTGAGCATTCAAATTGAAATTATTATCTTTACGGATAACGCGCTGCTCTGCGTGTAAAAATTAACGTATAAGCCGTCACAAACCGCCAAAATCATGTTAAGTAATCAAACTGTAGAATCCGTTACGATACGAAACCTGAAAGGCTTAAGATCACTTGACGATGATTTTACAGTGGCTGAAATCCCGCGTTCTGCTCCCGTGTTTAAAGCGGGCGTTCCGTACCGGAGTAAATTTTACGCGCTGTTGATAGGTGAAACAGGAACGGCAGAAATACTGATCGACCATACTCCGTACAAGATCACCTGTGGACATGTGATCTTCATTAACTACAATCAGATTTTCAATTTCACTGAAGGCGGCAATTTCTCAGCACGCCTGGTCTTGTTCACCAGATCTTTCTACAACAGGATCTACACGGGAAACCGCAAAATCAAGAATGACACTGCATTTTCGGGACTTTCAACCGAGGCAAGGTTTAACAAAACCGAATTTGCGGGATTTCTGCATACTATCACAGATATTCAAACCGAATTCCAGAAAGATGAAACACTGAGTCGTGAAATGATTTGCCTGCTGCTGAAAACCGCGATGCTTAAATACATCCGGTGCACGGGAGGCGGTGGCTATACAGGGTTTCGGGCAAGCCGTACACTTTCCTATATTGAGGACTTCAAAAGTCTGGTCAACACTCATTTCAAAGAACTGAAACGAACTTCCGATTACGCCGCCAAACTTAATATCACACCGAATTACCTCAACACCATCGTAAAAGACAAAGCAGATATGTCAGCCGAGCAGTACATCCGCCACCGCGTGGTTCTCGAAGCTGAGCGGCTGCTGCTGAACACACCCCTGTCTGTAACTGAAATTTCGTACGAGCTCGGCTTTTCAGACAAATCTCATTTTGGGAAATACTTCCGCAAAACTACCGGCGAAAGCCCGGCCCGCTTCCGACAGAAGATTATGGCAGAAAATTCCGACGGTGAGAATTGATACGTTTCCGAAGGTTGTCTTTTAGAAAACACTGTTGACAGATCCGTGCTTGCGTATTTTAGGCAATGTCCTACTTTTGCAGATTATCTATGAAAGCAGCACTCAACCTTTTCGATTTTTCCCAGAAAGTAAATTACCGCACCGAAATCCTGGCCGGACTTACCGTGGCGATGACCATGATTCCGGAATCGCTTTCGTTTGCGATACTCGCCGGTTTTCCTCCATTGGTCGGACTCTACGGTGCTTTCATCATGGGTCTGGTCACAGCCATTTTTGGCGGAAGACCGGGACTAATTTCCGGTGGAGCTGGCGCGACGGTGATTGTTCTTATAGCACTGATGAAATCTCACGGCCTTGAATATGTTTTCGGCGCGGTTGCACTCGCGGGCGTTATTCAAATTCTGGTCGGCGTATTTAAACTCGGGAAATTTGTGCGTTTGGTTCCGCAACCTGTGATGTTCGGTTTTGTAAACGGATTGGCGATCGTGATTTTCATGTCGCAGATCGCGCAGTTTAAAATCTCCAACAACGGCCAGACGGAGTGGCTTACAGGAACACCATTTCTGATGATGGCGGGTCTGGTAGCCCTCACGATTGCAATTACTCTGCTGCTTCCGCGTTTCACCAAAAAAATTCCGGCGTCACTTGTTGCGATCATGGTCGTCTTCGCGTTGGTAATGGTTTTCAACATCGATACGAAACGTGTGGCAGACATTGCGTCGGTAAGCGGAAGTTTGCCACCCTTCCACATCCCAAATATTCCATTCAACTTCGAAACACTGCAGGTCATTTTTCCGTATGCAGCAATAATGGCGGCGGTAGGTTTAACGGAGGGACTTTTAACGCTGAATTTGGTGGATGAAATCACCGGAACAAAAGGCAACAGCAACCGCGAATGTGTTGCGCAAGGCGGCGCTAACATCCTCAACGGGTTCTTCTACGGTATGGGCGGTTGCCCGATGATTGCGCAGACTTTGGTAAATCTTTCGGCTGGTTCACGCGCAAGATTATCGGGAATTGTAGCGGCTTTAACCATTTTACTGATCATTTTAATAGGCGCTCCGGTGATCGGGAAACTGCCAATGGCGGCGTTAACAGGCGTGATGATCATGGTCGCGATCGGGACTTTCGAATGGGCCAGCTTAAAGGTTTTCAGACGCATGCCAAAATCCGATATTTTTGTAATGATTGTGGTGACGTTAATTACGGTGTTCCTTCACAATTTAGCGCTGGCGGTTTTAATCGGAGTGATTATTTCCGCGCTTGTTTTCGCTTGGGATAATGCCAAAAGAATCCGCGCCCGAAAGCATGTTGATGAAAATGGCGTAAAGCATTACGAAATCTACGGTCCACTGTTCTTTGGTTCGGTAACAGGTTTTGCGGAGAAATTTGATGTTGCAGGCGACCCATCGGAAATCGTTATTGATTTTAAAGACAGCCGCGTGGCGGATATGTCGGCCATCGAAGCGCTCAACGCGATCACGAGCCGTTATAAAAAGGTCGGCAAAACCGTGAGACTTCAGCACCTCAGCGCCGACTGCATCAACCTTCTTAAAAACGCCGACGCGATTATCGAGGTGAATATCGCGGAAGATCCGGAATATATGGTGAGTGAAACGGAATAGCTTTCATTATCACTTCCAAATAATATTTCCTTTGATGATTTGTAAAGATTTTTGGCTACTTTTAGGGAATCGCTAAAGTATAAATAATTCATACTTATATGCTGTAAGTCTGTTGGCTTTGTATGATTTAGTGATACATATAAAAGAGTTAGCAGAAAGCCTATAACACTATGCGTGACAATATTGAATCAAATGGATTATGGTATTTACCTAGTTCTGAAGATGATAAAATTTCCGGTAAAATTTCATACTCTCAAGAACAAGGTATAATTTTAGAAACATTAGGCAGTTTTGGAGAAATTAAACAAATATTCTCAGATACTGATTATGCTATCATACTCGGCGTTCTTCAAAATGGTAAAAAAGTAACTCTTATTAATAATGCAATAACCTCAAGAACAGTAAATTTCCCAGGAATTCCAACGGTTAAATACATTAGCTCATACATGCTAATTGGTCAGCATTTTCATAATAAGGAAAATATCAATTTTAATGAAATATCTGTAGAATATCATAATTTAAAGAAGTGGACAAATATTTCAGGAATAGATAATGCACAATGGAGTAATACGGAAATTAGCTTACATTATTCATTGCCCGATGAAATAAATTTTAAAGTAAATAACTATGAAGCATTACTAAAATTTTCTGCTAGTCGAAGAAATGATAATTTTGGCATATTTTCATTAACTGAAGAAATTGAATTTAAACTTGTAAATCAAAATGAAACATCAATTTTTGATATTCTAAGAGATTCATTAATTTTTCAAGGATTTTTAACATTTGCAACATTAGAAAGTTCTTATTCAAACAAAATACTACTAAGAAATAATAATGATTTTGAAACTTATAATAATAGTAAAATCTATCACGAAGTTGAATTACTTTATAAGTCAAAAATCAGCAAAAGTAAAAAACAAAAACACACCTTCGAGTTCCTATTCACATATAGTGATATCAAGAATAATTTTCAAAATATTATAGACAAATGGTATAAATATGATCAAGAAATAGAACCCATTATTTATTTGTTCTTAAATTCATTTTATAGCCATAATACAATCTTTTCTGAAAATAAATTTTTAGAAATTATTCATGCTCTAGAAACTTTTCATCGAAGAACACACAAAAATTATGTAATTAGCAAAGCAGAGTATAGAAAACAAACAAAAGATATACTAGATTCGATTCCTCAAGAGCATAGAGATTGGTTGCAAGCCAAACTTAATTTTGGAAATGAACCGTCATTACATGAGCGATTAGTTGAATTACTCTCAGAAATAAAAGAGTTTAAAATCCTTCAAGAAATCATTTCAGATAATGACCAATTTATAAAAGATGTGAAAAATAGTAGAAATTATTATACACATTACGATAAAAGTTTAGAAAAAAAATATCTTAAAGGTTCAGCGTTATATTATTTAACAATGAAGCTGCGGATAGTACTGATTGTGCATCTTCTAATTTCTCTTGGTTTTGGAAAAGAAAAAATTAATCAAATCTTACAAAGACTAAAAGATCATCATTATAATTTCTTATTCCGTTCATAACCTAAGGCCTTCTGCTAAGATTGTATTGGCAAAATGCGGGAGGAAGACAAAATTGAATTAATTGAAAAATTTATCCGCCGCTGCTTTTTCGTATTGATAATTTTTGAAATTTACCAATCCGAAAAAAAGCATCGGCTGCATTTAGTATAAATTGAACTTTTCGTTCCATTTAGCCCCCCTTCACCAATCCTTTTCCCCTTACCGCCAATTTTGTCAGTAAATACCGAAATAAATAAAGGCTAAACAAATAAAGGTTTTTATATTATTAGTTTTACTATTTATTTTAACTTATCTCACTTATAAGCACTTGAATAGAATTATTCAAATTGATTCGTGCTTAGATAAAGGTGGAAGCTGGAACTATAAACTTGAGAAATATGAGTGTTTCCTGAAAGTTTAAAGCACCCGTGCGACAACCTTTCCGGTGTTCCGGAAAGTTCAAAGCACGCGTGTAATGACTTTTCCGGAACACCGGAAAGCGAAAAACACAGCTGCAACACCTTTTCCGGAAAATGAGCAGCACCGTCCCGATTTGTGCTGTTTCTCCCGCGCTCTCAGCACCTCCTCAATCTCCTGCAGCCTGAAACTTTTGGCCTTCAGCAAAATCAGGTAGTGGTACAGTAAATCCGCGGCTTCATTCTTAAAGAGTTCGGCATCGTTATCTTTGGCTTCAATGACGAGTTCTTAGGAAATCGCTACATTTTTCCCATTAAAAAAACCAATTCCGGTATTGTATACATCTTTCGGAACCGCCCGACTCAGGCGGCAGCCAGAAAAGTTGAGTTTTTCAGCCACGCGGATTCTTTTCTGGCTTTCAAGGAACACATTTCCACTGATGATGCCGATCTGCGCCACATTCTGCTCTACATACTGCGGAATATTATCTGCACTAAAAAACTTTAAAATAAATTTTTAAAATCATCAGTCAAATTCAAAAAACAAAAGTGAAATTAAGTATATTTGAGTAAACATACCCGGTTCATTTTAAACTACTTAAGGCGTAAATAAGCAAAGATGGAACATTGTCTTGAATGTAACGAAAAAATCATCGGACGCAGCGACAAAAAGTTCTGCAATGACGGCTGCCGGAATGCCTACAATAACAAGCATAACAAGGATTCGTCGAACCTGATGCGCAACATCAACAATAAACTGCGCAAGAATCACCGCATACTTTCGGAACAGAAATTTGTTGAGGGCAAAGCAAAAACCACACGCAGCAAGTTGGCTTCCGAAGGCTTCGATTTCGAATATTTCACGAGCCTTAAAATCTATAAAAACGGTGCCGAATACCGCTTTGTGTATGACATCGGTTACAAGCTTCTTGAGGAAGACTGGATACTGCTGGTGCGCAAGGAGTGATTGCACTGCGGACTCAAATTTATTGCATGAAAAAATTTGTAGCTGGCTTTTTGCTTAAAAACAAAAATTAGAACCCAAAATCAGCTTGCAAAATTATCATCAAATCCTTATTTTTGCCGCTGTTTCGGGATGTAGCGCAGCCCGGTAGCGTACTTGCATGGGGTGCAAGGGGTCGCTGGTTCGAATCCAGTCATCCCGACAAACAAAAAAAGAGCAGTGATTCACTGCTCTTTTTGTATTTATTCAATCTAATTTTCTTCAGCTTCATCAATCAACCGAATTTTATCTTCAAAAATTTCAATTTTCTTATCCCGGTAAAGTCCGCCGATCGCTTTCTTGAAGTTTTTCTTGCTCATTTGAAGTTCTTCTTTGATCTCTTCAGGCTCAGATTTGTCCGAAAGGTAAAGCAGACCATAGTTTTCTTTCAGTTTCTGCAAGATGATCTGCTGGAACTCATCGATATTCTCATAACCCTGCGGCTGCAGCGACACATCGATTTTTCCGTCCTCGCGAATGGTTTTTATATAACCGGTCTCTTCAGATAGTGGGAAAAGTTTTTTGTAAACGTCGGAGGCATAGACGAGTCCGATATATTTTTGGTTAATGACCACATTCCAGCCCAGTTCGCTTTCGCCCATGATGATCAGGTTTACTTTATCACCCGCACGAAACGGCAGATCTTGATACGTCGGATTTCGTTTGAATGTGGTGGTTCCGGTGATCAGGCCTAAAGTTTCATCCACATAAACATGGACAAGATAACGCCGGCCTTCGATTATTTTCTGCTTCTGCTGTTTGTACGGGATGAAAAGGTCTTTGATGATTCCCCAGTCCATAAAAGCGCCACTCGGCAAACTCTGCACACAGGACATCACCGCGAATTCACCGACTTCAGCATTTGGTTTTTCGGTCGTCGCTTTCAGTTTATCGTCATCCTGATACACAAAAACCTCCATTTCATCACCGATTTGAGCACTTTCTAAGGCGAAAATCTTCGGAAGAAACGCGCGTTCTCCATTTTTATCCTCGAGGAAAAGTCCGGAGTAATTTTTTTCTGCGATTTTTAGTGTTTGGGTTTTACCTGGAATCATAATACGTAAAAGTAAGAATGCGCAAAGGTATAAAATCTAAAGGAACAGGAATTGCTGATCTGAAGCATGCCTTCCTCCGTTATCCGTAAATATTATTATAAAGCCGAACTTGAGATCCTGCGTATCTTTTACGTTTCAGGCGCGGTTTACGATTATATGGAGGTGCCACAAGAAGTTTTCGATGAGTTCCGGGCGGCTTTTTCAAAAGGAACTTATCTGAATAAAAAGATTAAACCTTTTTTTAAATACGAGAAAGTCAGGGATGCTTAAATAAAATCGCGCGTGCGTGCAACACAGACCTGCAGGCATCAGAAGTGATTCCGCAACCTACAGAAATGATTCCGCAACCTGCAGAAATGGTTCCGCAACCTGCAGAAATGGCTCCGCATCCTACAGAAATGGTTCCGCAACCGACAGAAATGGTTCCGCAACCTACAGAAATGGCTCCGCAACACACAGAAATGGCTCCGCAACACACAGAAATGGCAAAACAATATTGCGGAACGATTTCTGTAGATGATTATTCAAATACTTCATCAATATTTAAAACTTTTAATAATAAAACAACATTAAATTTATTACATCAGCAAAATAAATACTTAGAGTTACTGCTAGTCAATGATGATTATCAAACTCTTTTGCTCCACATAGTGGTAAGACTAAGTACAAAAAAAGAGAAGCCGAAACTTCTCTTTTATATTTATATTAAACTAAAATCTACATGTGGATCGCAATCTTACCGGTTGCATCCAGCGCAGCTTCTTTAATGGCTTCAGCAAATGTTGGGTGTGCATGCGACATTCTTGCAATATCTTCAGCACTTGAACGGAATTCCATTGCGGTTACCGCAGCGGCAATCATATCTGCAGCTCTGGCCCCGATCATGTGTACGCCCAAAACCTCATCGGTTTTTTCGTCCGCAATAATCTTGATGAACCCGTCAATGTCACCGGAAGCACGGCTTCTGCCCAAAGCACGCATCGGGAAATTACCCACTTTTATCGCCACACCTTCTGCTTTCAGCTGCTCTTCGGTTTTCCCTACCGCAGCCACTTCCGGCCAGGTATAAACAACGCCCGGAATGAGGTTATAATTGATGTGTGGTTTTTGACCGGCAAGCTGCTCCGCTACCAAAACGCCTTCTTCGGAGGCTTTGTGCGCAAGCATTGCACCTGCCACTACATCACCGATCGCGTAGATATTCGAAACATTGGTCTGAAGGTGTTCGTTGGTTTTCACGCGTCCTCTTTCATCCAGATCAACACCCGCTTTTTCGAGCGCAAGGCCGTCGGTATACGGTTTTCTGCCCACAGAAACCAGAACGTAATCGCCTTCTACAACTACTTCCTCGCCTTTTTTGTCTTTCGCAGTCACTTTTACACTGTCGCCGTTTCTTTCCACAGCCTGAACTGCGGTTGAAAGCATGAACTTGATGCCCTGTTTTCTAAGTACTTTGTTAAGTTCTTTTGAAAGCGCGCCGTCCATTGTCGGGATAATTTTATCCATAAACTCAACAACGGTAACATCAGACCCTAATCTTTTATAAACAGAACCCAGTTCAAGACCAATTACACCGCCGCCAATCACGACAAGATGTTTCGGAATTTCTTTCAGTTCCAAAGCTTCAGTGGAGGTGATTACACGTTCTTTATCCAAACTGATGAAAGGCAAAGAACTTGGTTTTGAACCGGTCGCGATAATGGTATATTTCGAGTCGATGGTTTCGCTTGAACCATCATTTTTAGTCACTTTTATTTGAGTGGCAGATTCAAAACTACCTATGCCTTCGAATACGGTAATTTTGTTTTTGTCCATCAGGAATTGGATCCCTTTGGTGGTTTGCTCCACCACTTCATTTTTTCTCGCAATCATTCGGGCGAGGTCAGCTTTTGGCTCATCGATGATGATACCGTGGTTGGCGAAAGTGTGTTTCGCGTTTTCGAAATGTTCCGAACTGTCCAGCAAAGCTTTGGAAGGGATACAGCCTACGTTCAGACAGGTACCGCCCATCGTGGGATATTTCTCAATAATTGCAGTTTTGAAACCCAGCTGCGCACAGCGGATCGCAGCAACATATCCTCCAGGTCCCGAACCGATAACGGTAACATCGAATTGACTCATTTTTATTTGAATTTGATTTTTAAACTTTAGCTAAGTGTCGCGAAATTACGAAATTTTTGCCTTTGGCTTTAAGCGTTTTAAACTTTAAATATATTTTACTCAACACCACACGATCACGATGATGCGGAACTTTTCAGCTTCGCGAAATATGCCGCTGTGTTTATGTTTAAGTATAAAAACACATCCAAATTTATTTTTTAAATACATTTGTTTAAAATAAACTTAGTCATGCAGAACATTTTCGACGCAGCCACCGCGCAGGATTACATCGCGAGAATCAATAAACTTACACCGGAAACCACTCCAAAGTGGGGTGTGATGTCCGCCGACCAGGTGCTGGCGCACCTTAATGTAGCCTATGAACTTGCATTCGAGCCGCAAAAATTTAAAAAAATGAATGGCATCGCAAGGTTTATCATGAAAAATTTCGTGAAATCAAAAGTGGTCGGCGAAAAATCTTACCCGCAAAACGGACCTACCAGCCCGCTTTTCAAGATTGCCGGCAACAAAGATTTCGATGCCGAAAAGAAAAAACTCATTGGTTTCATCCAGAAGACACAGCAGCTGGGCCGCGAGGCGTTTGACGGCAAAGAAAACCATTCATTTGGAAAACTTACCGCGCAGGAATGGAATAATATGTTTGCCAAACATCTGAACCATCATCTGCAGCAGTTCGGCGTTTAAAAAATCAAAATAAACTAAAAAACCAATCTTATGTTACGAAAAGTTTTAGCCGTCATTGCCGGATTTATCATTACTGGAGCCGTCGTAGGCGCTGTACAGTGGATCGGACACCAAATTTATCCGTTACTGGCCGGTGCCGACCTGAATGATAATGAGACACTTAAAGATTATGTAGAAAATGCACCGTTCATGGCGCTGTTTTTCGTCATTCTGTCTTATGCTGCAGGCGCTTTTGCAGGTGGCTTCGCGGCCACAAAAATAGCGCGGGACAGCAGTCGTGCGCCGGCCTTTATAATCGGTGCGCTTTTCACGCTGTTTTCAATTTACATGATGCTCACAGTTCCTACTCCGTTTTGGTTTTGGGTTCTGGGCATCGCCGCGTGGGGATTGGTTATGGCCGGCCGTTCCGTGGCAAGAAAGTCGGCTCCACTCACTAAAAATTGATACGATGGCACAGGTAAATGCATATTTGACTTTTAACGGAAACTGCGAAGAAGCTTTTGAATTTTACAGGTCAGTTTTCGGTGGCGAATTCCAGCATTTAGGGCGTTTCGGCGATATGCCAGCACCTGATGGGCAGGAAATGCCTGCTGAGATCAGACACAGAATAATGCACGTCGCGCTTCCCATCTCACAGGAAACAATTCTGATGGGCTCTGACACGAACGACGCATATGGCGGTTCGTTTGCGGCCGGAAACAGCATTGCGCTATCCGTAAATACCGATTCCAAAGAAGAAGCAGACCGGATTTTTACGGGGCTCTCTGCAGACGGGAAAATTACGATGCCGCTTGCGGAAACATTTTGGGGCGCCTACTTCGGCATGTGGACGGATAAATTTGGCATACACTGGATGGTGAACTATGATGATCCTTCAAAGTCTCAGCACTGATTTTTATAAGGAGCAACACCGGGATCGCTGCTTCCAACATGCGGTCCCGCGCTCCACTATATCTTTTGCTTCACTTCGTTCCGCAAAAGGATGCCGTTCCGCTCGGGGCTAAAAGAACCGGCAACATACCTTTCGAAAAAAACTGTCAGCCAAAAAAAAACCGGAAAATTTCCGGCTTTGTATTTTTAAAATTACTGATTTTAAACATTCGGATTTTCTAAAACCACCGCGTAGCCCTGTCCTACCCCAACACACATCGTGGCCAGTGCGTAGCGTTTTCCGGTTTTTGAAAGTTCCAAAGCGGCGGAATAGGTGATACGCGTCCCACTCATTCCCAGCGGATGGCCAAGTGCAATGGCCCCACCGTTTACATTTACCCTCGGATCATCGTCGTCTATACCAAGTTCAATCAGGCATGCAATACTTTGCGCGGCAAAAGCTTCGTTCAGCTCAATGATATCAATTTCATCCAGACTTAAACCGGCCCGTTTCAGCGCAAGCCTGCTCGCCTCCACCGGCCCGATTCCCATAATTCCTGGTTCGGTGCCCGTTACCGCAGACGCTACGATTTTTGCCAACGGCTTCAGACTGTATTTATTTACTGCTTCCGCCGAAGCGACAATCACGGCTGCCGCGCCATCGTTCAGACCCGAAGCATTTCCGGCGGTGACTGTGCTGTTTTCCTTTAAAAATGCACCCTTCAACTTTCCTAAAATCTCCATACTCGACGCAGGTTTTGGAAATTCATCTGTTTCAAAAAGCACAGTTTCTTTTCGGCCCCGCGGAACAGATACCGCTGAAATTTCTTCTGCGAGTCTACCGCTTTTCTGTGCCTCAGCAGCTTTCATTTGAGAATTCAGCGCAAAAGCATCCTGCCGTTCACGGCTGATACTGTACTTTTCGGCTAGGTTTTCGGCAGTTTTACCCATCGCTTCTGTACCGTACATTTCCTCCATTTTCGGATTGACAAAACGCCATCCAAAACTGGAATCGTACATTTTCTGGTCAGTCGCAAAGCCATTTTCAGCTTTCGAAATAACGAAAGGCGCCCTGGACATCCCTTCAACACCACCTGCAATAAACAGGTGTCCCTCACCGGATTTTACAGCGCGTGCGGCGTGCACTATCGCGCTCATTCCCGACGCACAAAGACGGTTCACGGTTTCTCCCGGCACGGTGACCGGCAGGCCTGCGAGCAACAACGCCATTCGTGCGATATTGCGGTTGTCTTCGCCCGCCTGATTGGCGCAACCGATAATAACATCGTCTATCTTGTCAAACGGAAAATCCGGGTTTTTACCAATTAAATTCTTCAGCACATTCGCCATCAGATCATCGGTGCGGAGCGGCGCAAGGCTTCCTTTGAAATTTCCGATGGCTGAGCGTGTGCCCGAAATAATATATGCGTCTTCCATTGTAGAATTAGATTTTTGTGTGCGTAAATTTAAATAAAAAGGCTTCCGCAGAAGCCCAATGTGTCAGGTTATTTTACAAAGTCGAGCAGCGGCGCGATGAAGCGTCCGAAAACTTCGATGTGCGGAGAATGCCCAACGTTTTCGAGCTCAACCAGTTTGGAGCCTTTAATTTTTTTCTGGGTTTCCTTTCCAAGTAGCTGGTATTGGCCCATGAGAGGCTGTAATTCTGCTGGGGCGTAGTTCTTTCCGATTGCTGTTCTGTCGCGTGTTCCGATAATTAAAAGTGTCGGCACCGTAATTTTTTCGAAATCCTGCACTACGGGTTGCGTGTAGACCATATCGCTTGTCAGCGCTGCGTTCCAGGCAGTGATTGGGAAATCTTTGTGCAAAGTCCAGCCTGCGAGTAAATTAAGCCATTTGTCATATTCCGGTTTCCATTTTCCGTCATAATAGTACTTAAGCTGATAATTTTTGTAGGACTCGTAGGTATTCTTAAGTTCAGAGGTGTACAGTTTGTCAATATTCTGATACGGCGAAAAATCGCGGTAATCTTCAAGGCCGATTGGATTTGCGAGGATCAGTTTTTCAATGCTATCGGGATACATCACGGCCATTTTGGTCGCGAGCATGCCTCCCATGGAATGTCCGAGAAGGATGAATTTATTAATTTTCAAAGAATCGAGAATTGATTTTGTGTTTTCTGCCAACTGTTGGAAACTGTACTGAAACTGCATTGGCTTCGATGATTTTCCAAAACCGATCTGATCCGGCATTATGACGCGGAAACCTTCTTTTCGAAGTCGCGTTGCCGTTTCCTCGAAATAGTAGCCATTAAAATTTTTTCCGTGGAGAAGGACGATGGTTTTACCATTCGGTTTTGCGGGCAAAACATCCATGTAGGCCATTTTCAGTTTTTGCTGCTGATTTTTAATGGCCTTAAAATGAACCGGAAACGGATATTTTACTGTCGAAAGTTCGGCGTCAAGCGGCTGCAGTTTGCTTATATCCTGTGCATGTATCGCCGCAAAAAAAAGGATAAAAAATAAAGTGAAAGTTTTGGACAATTGAATTTTCATAATCAGCAAGTTACGAAATTTCCTGAGCAGAATGCACCAAATTGCTTCGTTTAATAAGGTGACCGATGCTGCTGATGAACACAACCGCCGCAGCAACAAGCGCTGCTTTGTAGACCGTGGCATTCTCATTTTGATTTGACATTGCAATCGCTATCAGCGCCCAAACCGCTACCAGTGCAAAGACTGACGCACCTTTCTGCCATGTCATGTAAAGATGAACAACAGTCGCGACTGTAATCATAATGACCGTCCACGTCACTTCCGACAAACCGAAACAGTCCCAACCAATCTTCTGCAGCCACGAGGCCGCCGCAGCGATCAGCGCTACACTCAGCCAGCCCGCATAAATCTGAAACGGAATATTGATCAACCATTTTTGGGCGTTTCCATTGTGATATTTTAAGGCTTTCAAAACAATTATGAGCAACGAAACAAAGGCAACCCCCAGCACCACAACCGACAGTCCGGTGTAGCCGTAAAGCCAGGTCACGATCCAAAGACAATTGGCAATACATGAAACCACGAACCACCAACCAATTTTATTCACGAACGAATCACCTTGGTTCTTTTCAGGTTTAAACAGGCTTTTCCCGGTGTAGATTACAAACAGCAAAAGCAGAATATAAATCAGCCCCCAAATTGAAAAGGAATAGCCCGCAGGGGTGAAAAGATTGTGATATTCGTCGGAGACATTGCCAATGGTTTTACCATTGAAAACGCCTGTATTGCTTAAATAATTAAAAATAATAGTGAAAACTAAAGCGATTCCGTTCGCAATTTGTAATGCTCTTGTCATGGCATTAAAATTTTAACCAAAAAACCCCAGTAAAAATCATTCCAAATTACTGGCGGTATCTATCCCACCAACGCGGATACGCCTTGGTATCGTCCTGCCAATCGACCTTTTGACCGATTTCGGGCGTTATGATGCGCAGTTTTTCGGTGTTGAGTTCCATTATTTTGTCTAGCGGTTCCGTCCACGGATGTGAGGCCAGGGCAAATTTAGAATTATGAACTGGGATCATTCGTTTCGCGTTAAGTTCCTTCATCGCCCGGATATTTTCGCCCGGCATGAAATGAATGTAGCGCCAGTCTCTGTTATACTGGCCGTTTTCAAGAATAGCCAAATCAAAACTGCCATATTTTTCGCCAATTTTCTTAAAGTGATCATCGTAGCCACTATCGCCGCCAATGTAGATGCGCTGCGTTGGTGATTCGAAAATGAAGCTGGCCCAAATTGCCTTATCACGCCGTAGCCCACGTCCCGAAAAATGGCGCGCAGCTTCACAATAGACTTGAAAACCATTTTTAAGCACCGAATTTTTGCCCCAGTCCAGTTCAGTGATCATATTCGGATTGAAGCCCCAATACTCCAGATGTTCGCCGGTTCCAAGTCCCGTAATCACGTTGCTGACTTTGGGTTTCAGCTCGTTTACCGTTTTAAAGTCAAGGTGATCCCAGTGATCGTGAGTGATAACCAAATAATCAAGTTCTGGAATATCAGCGGCTGTGTAAATATCGCTGCCCGCAAAAGCTTTCGTGGTAAATGAAACAGGCGATGCATTACCACTGAAAACGGGATCTACAAGAATCTTCAGACCGTCAAACTGCATGAAATACGATGAATGACCCATCCAGATAAAGACATTTTCATCCGGACGAAGTGCTCTAAGGTCAGTTTTCGTAAAACTGAAAGGTCTGGCTGGCCGCGTATTTTCTTTCTTTCCAAAAAAAAGACGGAACATCACTTCCGGCATCGAGGTATCTTCCGCGAACTGTGGCGTCTTATTGAGATTATCGAAACGGCCGTTTTTGTAATGCTGAGATTTCAGGATCCTTTCTAAACGTTTACCTGAGGGCGCTTTCCCAAACTGACTCTGCATGAGGAAAAGTGAGGTGCCCGCGGAAAGCAGCACCAACAATGCCAGAAGTAATATTATCATTTTTGAAAAGGTATTCATTTTAAAAATCAATGCAGAAATATCGGATGTCAAATGCCCGCAAATTTACTTTAAAATAAGATAATGAATAAAATCAGTAGATCACGCACTGCATGTCAAGATTTTTTGATTAATTTTAATAGTCCAAAAACCTAAGGTTATGCACGAAAATGTAATTGTAAAGCAAAAAGTGGACGCGCCTGTAGAGAAGGTATGGGCGGCGCTTACCGACAAAAACCTGATGAAAGAATGGTATTTTGACATCGCTGATTTTGAACTGTCCGAACATGGCGAGTTCAATTTTTTTGAACCCGGTGACACGAAGAAATTTCATCATCACGGCGAAATTCTGGAGGTGATTCCCAACGTAAAACTGAAGCATACGTGGAGCTACCCGGAATTCTCCAAAGAGAAAACGATTGTAATATGGCGTCTTGAAGAAGCAGACGGCGGAACTTTGGTCACCCTCACGCATAAAGGCCTCGAAAACCTGAATCATCTGGGCAACGACTTCCGACGCGAAAGTTTTGAGGAAGGCTGGAACGAGATTGTAGGCAAAAGCTTAAAAGAGTTTGTCGAAAAATAAGTTTCGTTGATTTATCCTCAAAAGCGGTAAGCTTCCGAAAGGTGAAGGAGCTGACTTTTAGCCCCGATCGAACGGCCTGTCTG
>JAEZYN010000093.1 GCA_023419095.1 Bacteroidota bacterium
GGATTTCGTCCTCCGTTGTAGATGTGCGGCTGGTTTTGGTTCCGGCGCTTAATTGCCTTGCTACCGGTTTTATCATCTGCCACAATCACCCGAGCGGAAATCTAAACCCGAGCGCAGAAGACCGCAAGATTACGGACCAACTGAAAGAGGTCGGAAAAATTATGAGCATTAATCTGCTGGATCATCTTATCATTACTGAAAAATCGTATTTCAGTTTTGCCGATGAAGGCTTAATTTAATTTTATCAACACTAAAAAAAACCGCCAAACAAGGCGGTTTTTGTCGTTTGTATCCGTTTACAAACGGATATTGGGTTTTTAAAATTTTTCGGCTTCGCCGCTGTGCGTCTCGCCGGGATTACCGTTCCTTTTTATGCAGCAAACTATAGTCTACAATATCCACGATTTTTTTATAGTTGTCACATGTTCGCTGATAGTAAAGTATCAGATCACTTAAGTATTTTGGATTAAACTTTTTTGCAAAATAAATCATGAATATATCAGCCATCCTATGTGAGTACATAGGATAATAAAATTCAAATTTACGGAGAAACAAAGTTATAACTTCGTCCGTTTTCTCTTTCGATATATTGGCGTCATGAAAATCTTCGTGTAATAAGCTCAAAAATTGAAAAAACTTAAGGTAAACGTGCAGTTGCTTAATTGTTTCTTCTTCCAGAAATCCAAGTTCTAAATTGGCCGAAGCAGCTATGAAGTGATTTTCTTTAAACCTTGATTCATTATACACTTGCAGCGAAAACTTTAATAAATAGAGAAAAATTTCTTCAACTGAATTCTTTTCAAAAGAAAATTCATATTTCCTATTCACATCAATATTCGCAAATATCTCTGCGTTTCGATTAGCTAACGTTATTACTGAGGTGTTTACATCTCCGCCCACATAACATAATTTTTCCAAGTTTCTTGAATATTCGTCGACTTTCCGATCTATTTTATCTAAATTATAGAATTCTGTCTGTTTAATGTTGAATGTATACTGAACATAAAATGCAAAAAATGTAAAAACCACACCGAGCATACCAATAAAGGGCGCACTCATCCCTCCAAATGCGTCCCCTAATGTATTCAAATTACCAATATCATAAAACCATTCTTTATGGCTTATTATATAGATACTGGAAACTATTATACTTATAGTAATAGTAAGTAGAATTAAAACAGTAAGTACAATTCCCAACTTAGCAAGCAACCACTTAAAGGCCAAGTTAAATCTTTGGTCTATCCAATGCATAGCAGATCACTTTATTTGTGGTTGCGATGTAAATATTTTTCTACCGTCGTTCTGGATAATTCATCCTTGAAATATATGCAGGTTCTGTGACCAAAAAAATTCTTGGCATCAACTTGACAAGTTAACCTTGTATCTAAAACATCAAGAACAGTATAAACCTTTTGTTTATATACGTTCCACGTAGGATCGATTTCTATTTCATCGCCGACCTTAATGACCAAGGCATCTTTGATTTCTTTATCAGTCATAATAACGCTTTTAAAACTACAAATTCTTCTCCTCCACAATCTCCATCAGCGCAGCGGCGAAGATGATTTTCTTTTCCGGTTCTGCTGCCAGATCGGTTTTGTCCTGGATGCGCTTCATGGCTTCAAAATGATTTTCATTATTTGCTTTGGCCACTTTTTCAATAATGTTGCGGAAAGGTTCTACCACATTGGCGTAGCGTTCCTGTAAAATGTTTTTTACTTCGGTTCTGGCAACTTCAAGAGCTTGAAGATTGCGGAAGGTGGTTTGTTGGGTCATAAAATTGTGTTTCTCAAATATACAATTTAATGCGTCACCGGCGCATAACTGCCGCTGCTGGTCCGTACATTCTTCATAATATTCATGTACTTGGGGCGGCACATATAGTATTTCAGCGCATCGCTCATGTTTGTGGACCACATTGGGCGGCGGGCCATTGGGATGTTTTCTGATGATTTGTCTTTGTGGATCCTGCGCACGCCTTTTTTATCGGGTTTTACGATCTGTTTGGCAACTTCCATGCTCGATTTCAGTTCGCGGCACTGCATCTGGTCAATTAATACTTTCGGCAGCTTCGTGTTGGTTTCAGAAAGCATTGCACGCATCAGGTTGAATTCTTCTTCCTGCATAATCGTTGCCTGCCCGATACTCATAAGATTCACCTTCCAGCCGGTTGGTCTGTCGTTTTCAAATTCAATGGCATTTTTTACCGCCGAAGCCCAGTCGCGCCCAACTTTGTGGTACTGGTTCCCGGAGCGGTCATAATACAGATCCAGAACTTTCATTTTATGATTGGCAAAGAATTTCCTGAACTGTTCCGCGATTTCGGCTTCGCTTTGCTCAAGTGTCCAGAAGTTTTTCAGCAGGCGCTGCACCCAGCCCTGTTCCTGACCAACCACCAGCGAGATCATATCCCCGAAATCCATTCCGGCTTCCAGCTTCTGCCGGGTATTGATGTATTTCAGCCCGTCTGAAGTGATCGCCACCTGGTCCCCAAATCCATAATTATCGAAAAATTCAAGGATTAAACCGTCATCGTAGAAGTTTTTAGCGTCGAGATACGGATAGAATTTCTCGCCCTGTTTTACTTCGTGCTTCATGGTGAGGATAGAAGGACGGAACTGCTCCGGGCCCAAAGATTTCAGCTGCTCCTGAAAGTATTCCAGCTTCAGGATGTCCGCATTCGCGAACGTGGAAACCATCAGGAACAGGGTAGAGTTGATGCGCACTTTTGCCAGGCGCTGCTGCCATCGGTACAAAGAGCGCTTTTGCCTGTCGTATTCTGCTGAATCTTTTTTCACCCAGGCTTTCACCATCTTTTCCTTGATTTCATTCACGATAAGCGACGCGTGCATGATGAGCTTGAGCTGCTCCGGGTTCATGTTCTTTTCCTGATCCAGAATCCAGTCGTATTCGTTTGAGTTCAGGATATTGGGCATATCCGTTGTGAAGGTTTTACCCAGATAGTAGTGCGAATGCCCGAAACGCATTCCTTCACCACGAGCAGCAGGAAGGAGCTTATCTAATTTGTCCTTGACGAAATATTTTACTTCGTCGCCGAAAATATGCTGGTAAGAATCCCCGGCCATGGAGGAAACCACGTCCATGGAGGCCAGTTTGAAAAAACAGCCGTTGTAAAATGAAATGGTATGCTTATAGGAAATCGGTCTTTTGTACGGTTGCTTGAAATGTGCCGGCGGTCTTTCGTTGGCGACATAATGCATGCCTTCTTTAATTCCCATATCCTGCCAACCTTTGAGCATGGAGGGAACCGTATTCGCGAGCAAATTCGAGTAATAATCCCCGACGAAGGCAAAGTACGCACCGGGCATAGAACGCATAATTCTGATAGAGCGGCGTGCCTGTACCTGCGTGGTTTTACCCATCGCACGCCCGGCAATCATGTACAGGTTTGTAGGATCGAGAACTTCAATGGCCATACCGGCCGAATTCACATAATGGATTTCGGCGTTTCCTTTGTAGGTCCCGGTTTGGTTCTCGAAAATTCTGTTGGATGCCATTATTTACGCGGGTTATCTTCCATATTCAGGAATCTGAAAGGGATTTGATCTACTTCCAGCTTGGCGGCTTCTTTCACTTTCTCCGGAACATCCGGAAGGGCGTCGATAAATTGGGCAATGGTATTTCTGTCCTGTTTTTCTTCACCAAAAAGCGTGATATCTGTTGACAACACCTGAAGCTGTCTCATGATGTCCTCTTCCATTTCGCCAATATCCTCCTGATCGAGTTGCAGAACCGCTGCCATTTCCTTTAAAATCTTCACGGCATCCAGAAAGTCGCGGGAGTTTTTTGCGAGGCGTATTGCGGCTGTAAAAGCTTTCAGCATTTTATCGGCAATGAGTTCCTTCCAGGTCTTTTTAGAAAGTTCATTTTCCTGCGCAAAATAGGTGAGCGCATCACGGACCAGTTTCACGGCCTGATAACGCTGTAATTTATCGATGATGACTAAATGTTTGATGATCGCTTCTTTGTTCGGGAAATCAAAGGACCGGCGGTACATCCCCCAAATTTTCTCAAGCATCTGCATATAGGCAAGGAGTTTTGGGGGAACATTGTTCGGAGTTCCCGTTTCCAGAAATTCCAAAAGGTCTTCCAGTTCTATTTCGTCGAAATCGTGCATTTATTTAAATCTTTTACCTAAAAGCCTTTCCTGCTCACGCAGGAATTTTTTGAACTTGCCAGTTTTGAGTAAAATGAATATCATCTCAACATCGCCTGCTGAATAAACTTCACACTGAATTTTAATCAGACTATCGCCTTTTACCTTGTCGGTCGGCATTTTTCTCTCATTCAGAAATTCTTGCGCGAGCTTAATTTGTTTTTTAATTTTCATTTTATTCTGTATTAAAAAGTTCCTGTTTAATGTTTTCAATTCTCTGCTCTTCCCATTTTTTTTCCATCTGCTGTTTGGCGGTCAGGTTGCCTTTCTTTGCATTTTCCAAAGTGATTTTGTCCGTATCTGCCTGCGCGAGAAAAAGCCCACGGCTGTACGCATCATGTACCGGAGTGCCGGCAGTACGGAAATCCCGAAGGAACAAACGCTTTTTCTTTTGTATTATCACCGCAATTTTATCCGCAGAGAAACCAACGGAAGCCAGTTCTGCAACGTAATCCTGCTCTTCAGCAGAAAGCGGGCACCAAATAGATACTGTTTCCTGTGGAGTGGGGAGATTCGACATTTTAATATATTTTGTGCACGACTTTGCAGTCGTAGAATAACTGTTCTCTGAGTTCAAAAACTGTTTTGTCGTTTACGAAAATGTACTGTTCGTAACACGCATTCTTACTCCAGTTACCGGAACCTTCGATGCAGAAATCACCGAAATCGGTTTTCACCAAAGTGATTTTGCTGTGATTCCAGGTGTATATGACGCTCACATTTTCGTCAGCCATTGCCCAGCTGTTGATGGCATCGCAAACCTTCGGATTCCTGTGCTGCATAGAATCTGATATCAGCAGCTTGACGCGCCCGATCATGCCTTTGTGCTGCATTTCCTGCAGGGCTTCCAGTACGGCCAGATTCACGCTGTACGTTGTGGCGAACAGTTCTTTGATGAACTGCAGCTGCGCGATTTTCTGCACGAACGTAAAAGCGTTGTAGCTCTGCATGGTCTGCATAAAGAAGATTTCACCGCGTTCCGGCAGCCGGGTTAATTCCTCGGGAAGATTATCCACTTTGTGGGCTTCCACATTGAGGAATCTAGAGGTAAAGGCGGAAGATTTCTCCTCCGCCTTTGGTTGGTTATTAGTGGTTACCCCGATGTCTTCTTTGCTGAACAGCATCTATTTTTCAAATGTCTTGTTGAAATCTGTTTTCAGCCTTTCAGTGATCAGTTCAAATTTCTTTGAATGATAATCGTGGAGATGCGCTTTGGCTTTGTCGGCCTTATACTTGTTCACGGCTTTCTGCGCGTTTCCTCTTTGCTGAATCAGATCTGCTTCGCTCATTTCCTTCACTTCCTGCTCCAGCTTCAGGTCTGCCAGCTGGGGATGCTTGCCCAGAACTTTGCCCGGAGAATCACGGTAAAAATCAAGTTCTGCCTTGATGTCCTGATTCAGCTGGTATTCTTTCACCGCCTGGCTTGCAAGTTCATAGAGTTTGTCCTCGGCTTCGCCTGCGTCGGCAGCTTCCAGAGCCTGAGCATGTTTAGCTGCATACGCTTTGTAGGCTGTGATTTTGTCGGAAACGAGAATCTTGAACGCGTCCGGCGTTTTGGGATCGTTCAGAAATGGGTATTCGTCGCGGATCTTCAGGCCTTCCTGCGCTTCAGGATTTGAAGCCAGTTCGGCAAGGATTGGATTTGGTACCTGTACAGTCTTGGCCGCGAGTTCAGCTTCAATCTCTTCCGCAGTTTTACCTGAAATATCACTCGTTTTTGAACCTTTCAATTCAAGATCGATCTCATCTTCTTCCTGTCCCGGCTTGTAAAGCGCGATTTCCTTGTCGGTAATACCGAGCTGTTTTTTTACTTCGTATTTCAGGTTCTCCAGTTTTTGCGGCGTGTAGCCGAGTTGGTAATGGTACACCTGTTTCACGCCTGCTACCTGAGCGTAGAGCTCGAGCAGTCTGTTGTAGAGTTTCTTATCCTTCAGGCTGTCTTTGTTTGCCAGGACTTTGATGAATTTAGATTTCATAATAGTAGTTTTGAATGATATACAGTTTTCGGATGGCAGTGTAAACCAGGATCAGGCAGACGTAGAGCGGATTCAGCAGATTATCATCATAGTAAAGACCGACCAGCCACAATATACCTGCAACCATAAAGAAGAACACGGCAAGCAGATCGAGCAGTGCGAACAGGCATGATTTCTTATAAAACACGCCCTGCGGATTTTCATTCCGTTGCAGCTCCAGTACGGCAAATTCTGCAAAGAGAAAAACGAAGAGCATTACCGCTTTTGCCGGATAGAAAAACCCCGGAAAGAAGATCTGCAGCGTTACTACCGCAAGAAGCAGCAGCACCTGGAGGTAAACAAAACGTCTGTGCCAGATATTCATATCGTAATATTTGTACGAAGATGGGGAAGTGCGTTCGCATTGGTTGTGACGCAGTGAGAACTCAAAAAAAAACGCCCTCGCCAGAGGCGGGACGGTTCTCACAACAAGCAGCGCCTGGTTTGAGCAGGCGGGCTAAATATTATTTACTAATTTCTGGTATCAGTTAGTGTTTTTTTTGTTTTTCAATTCAGTATATTCTCTTATCATTTCCTCGATTTCTTTTCCCTTTCGGGCGGATTCGGAAACTAAAGACTTTAAAAGACGGAAACTATCTTCAAACAGTTCCTTTTTTATAAACGGAAATTTCACGCTGTTTTTGTACGAATTACCGGTAAAACTTATGACTATTTGATATTCCTCCTCTACTGGGCTTTCGCCACTTATCAGTTCGTCAAAAAGATCGGTAATCTTATTTGTATGTATTCTACTCACCTGGTCAAGGTTTATCAATTGACCTTCAAATTCAATGAAATTCATAATGTATTTTTTTTTATAAAGTTACGTGATAAAACTTGGTTTCGCTGTACGGAAATGTAGCGTACTGATCTTCATCTACCAAAACCATCAGCTGGCCGCGGCGCACCCAGAGGGATTCGGTTTCAACCAGAATTCCTTCGTGGCTGAGGATGTCTATTTTGTTTCTATAGTGTTCCATTGAAGTTTGGGTATTTGGTTGTGAAATTAGGATGATCAAGGTAAACCGTTTCGCGGTTGGTTTCGTCCCAAACCAGGTTCCCGCTAAGATAGGAGCTGAGTTCGGCCTGCAGGTCTGCATAATCATCCGGCTGATCTGTGGCGAGTAGGGCCAGCAGATGAAAATGATTGAGCAGTTTCAGAACCTGCGGAAATTCTTCGTCTGTGAGTTGCGGTCTGGCTTTTTCATAAAGATTCAGTGCAACCTGGTGCGCCTCCTGAAAGCTGCCGAAATCACGGTCGAGCTTCATGGTGAGTTCTGTGATTTTGCTTTCGAAATCGTCGAGTGCGCAATCTTCTTCCGGTCTTAAAAATTCGTAAGTCATGGCATCCGTATTATTGATTGCCGTACTTAAGCCGGTAGTTATTCATCGCATTCTGCTCTGCGAGGGCAGTAGTGGCGCCGAACGCATGGGTTTCCCTGCCTTTTAGGTTAGAGATTTTGGCAAGAAATACGCCGTTGAAGTTCTGGAAGGCAACGGTAAGGGATTCACGGTTGCGTGGTTCTGTGGCTGGTTGAGCCTGTGTTTGGTTTTGCATTTTATATATTTTTTAAAATTCTCCCGATTTTAAAACCACGAAACTGAGCATGAAAAAACCCCAGCTTTCGTGGAAGTCGCAAAACCAAACGTTCGGGAGAACGCCCACTACTTGCCGAGGCAAATTTGTATTGAAAAAAAATATATTCGGAGTTACCGAACGTCTGGTTTTGCTATTGCAAATATGCGTATCATTTTTGGAACGGCAAAATGTTTTTTGAATTTATTTTAAAGTCCACTTCGACCCATCAGAAAAAACAACTTCGTAAGGTCTGGCTGTGATAATTTTTTTTGCGTCATTACTAAAAATTTCCCATCTGCTGTAAGTTGTTTTACCTGGCTTTAAAGTTTCATCGGTAAATCCTCCTCCACGACCTTCAATAAAAGTTCCACCCATATCGGCAGGCTCTCCAAAAGCATTTGTACCAAACCACTCAAACCGTATTCCTTCAATAGTTTTATCTGAAACATTTTTATATTTCAGTTCAATATCTCGATAATTAGAATATTCACGCTTAACTAAATTAAATTTAAGCACACGAACCGGTGAGCTTTTTAATTTAGCGGTATCTGCCATGTCTTCGTTACGAACTTGGGAATCAATTGCTGCAGCTACACTGTCAACCATTTTCTCAGCCATTGCATCAATTTCTGCATCTGAAGTTTTTGTCGAAGAGGTGTTCTGTGTTTGTTGTTTTTCACATGCCGTTAGTAGTAAGCCAACAGCCAAAAGCATAAATATATTTTTCATTGGGATCTAGAGTTGCATTATTTTTTTCTTTTCAGCTTCGAACTCTTCATCATTAAGGACACCGGAATCCTTCAATTCTTTGATTTTTTTCAATTTATCATATTTGGACTCTGCTGACACCACTTCTACCTTCTGTGTATCGGTACAATCTTTAATCTCACAGCTCGAGATCGCATCTTCAATGCGCAGATCATAATTTGTAATATTTCCACCTCCTACAACGAACGTTGTTTTATTAGTTCCGCGGCGGTCTTTATAGGTTTTGATTTTTTTCAGGACAACATTCGTCCCGGAGTAATTCCTGTCTAGTCCGGAAGAAATATCCCGCGTATTACCGTTCATTGCCGCCATGGCATTATAGAACCCTCCCATTTGAACATAGGCGAAATGTCCGTTCATTCCACTTCCCTTACCAAGCGTAATTGTATCGCCCACTTTGTAGGTAATACCATTACTGGCGGTATATGTTTCAGTTTTTTCAATTCGTTGTGCATTCACTGCGACTGCCAGAATAAGTGTGGCAAATAGTAATAATTTTTTCATAAGATAATTTTTACCAAATATATATAAAAATTCAGCGTGGCAGATTTATCTGTTCGGATAAAAAAAAAGAGTAACGTCCTGTTACTCTTCACCATTATAAAAATTGTCTTTCAGTGCAGCCTGGTCTTTTTCGAACTGCCGCGTGGCCGCCATCACGTTATCAAACGTTTTTTGGCTCAGCGCATTTTCGCCGGTCAGGGTGCGGCGAATGGTTTCGTACGACAAGCCGTATTTGGCGCAGAAATCCTTCACGGTAATCACTTCGAAATAGCTGCGTAAAAAATTCAATTTTTTTTCCATACCCAAATATACGGAAATAAAAACCGCTTTAGCGGTATTTAGCCAATTATTTCACCGTTGAATTTTGATTTTAAATCTGCCTTCACATCTTCGGCTGCGCCATAGATCAGGTCTTTCATAATGCCGTTGTAGTGGCCCATGATAATACGGTTGTGGAAGTTGTAAACCTTTTTCCTTTTGTACTGGTTTTGGCTGCCTGGATAGCGCAGTTTCTTCATATCCACAAAACGGTAGAGCGCGGATTGCGTATAGGTAAGGCTGTCGCCATCGGTTGAATAGCTTCGGCCGCGGAACGACGAATCTTTGAATCCGGAATAGCCTTTCTGTTGCTCACCATCCATTTTGCGGGCGTGCTCTTTGAGCACCCGCTCCATGTGGGCGCGGAAGATCGGGGAGTCGTCTGCTTTTCGGTCTGCGATCAGGTCCATTAGAAATTATCGAAATTATCACGGAACCACTTCTGCCTGTCGTTTTCATTGCGAAGCGCTTTAGATATTCCCACAACGATATAAACTATCACTGTAACGGCAATGACCACTACCAATCCGCAGATGATCAGAATTAACAAACTAATATTCATCGGTATAAGCTTTAGAGTCTATTTGAATTTCGTAACCGTTGCACTGTGCTTTTCGGGAGATTGGGCGGATCTGGAAATCATACTGCAACTGCTCAGCTGAACAGTTCAGCAGATTGATACCGAACATTTCCACCACAAACTGGCGCGCAGCTTCCAGAGTGCGCTGAAAAACAGCAAGGTATTCATCCTGATTTTTAAAGGATTTATAATCCACTTTTTCGAGAATGAAAAACTGCATGTAAGAAATCAAGCCGGAATTATCCTCTTCGCCAAAACCGCCGTAAGAGGGCAGCACGGCAACAAGCATGATGTTATCTGCATCTTTGTGATCGCTAAGTTTTTCTACCAACTCATCATCAGTAACCAAAACGTACCGTTTTTTTATGGCCGGCACATTCTGTGTGGCTTCTATGAGGGATTCTTTTAAAGTATTTGGATCTATCATTGCTGTTCTTTTGCTTTATCTTCTGCTTTCTGGCGTTCACGTTCCTCGCGTTTTGCCCGGATTACAAGGTCATACATTCGGATGAGCACCGTCATGGCATCCATTTCGCGCAGTTCTTTCAGTGTGCCGAACACACCGCTCTCCGCGAGCTGAAACGAGGTAGAACGCAGCCCTAAGCCTTCCGGCTGCTCGCTTTCGGTTTCGGTATTTTCGCCCGGTTTGAAAAGGATGGTTAAATCCAGGTCTTTCCCGTCCACCGCAATCACACAATCTTTGGTAAGAAAATTAAAGAAGGACACGAAAAGCAGATAGAAGCCGTACACGTAACGGATGTCCAACAGTTCAAAATATTTCACCCGCTGTTCCAGATTGATGTTCTGATATTTTTCGCCTTTGAACTTGTAGAAGATCGCAAAGAGTTTGACCAGTGCTTCAATCTCGCCGCTTTTCATGAAATTATTGAGCTCACCTACACCGTCTTCCAGCTGACCGTAAGTCATGTCGGAAAATGCGTCCTTCGGACCGTAGAGCGTGCGCAGCTTGTATTTTACAGATTTCACCGGATTGTGGATATAATCCTGAATCAGATGCATCTTTTGGTTTTCATCGATTGTGAAAAAAGAATTCAGCAGTTCTGAAAGAATGTAGATATTTTCCCATTTTTCGTCCTGAATATTCTGCAAAGCGCTCTCTTCCGGCACCATGTTCAGCAGGGCATAAACGCCATGAACCCGGAACTCCTGCAAACTGATTTCCGCCATCTGATACATCAGGACGAGTTTCGACATATCGAGATACTGGCGACGGTCGCATTCTCCCATGTTTTCGGGAAGCCAGTATCTTTCACCTATTTCTAAAATTTCTACGCTGTGCATGATTCAAAGCTACAACAAAATGATGTTACCAACAACATTATGATGTTGTCACGAAGCCGTCAGAACAATCGAAATTGATTTTTGGCTTTGAAGTGTACACTGGCTGCAGTTTGCGCATTTCCATTTCAAGTGATTTCAGCAGGCTTTCAAGTTTGTTCTGGTAAAAGAGAGTGACTGATTCTTTATCGTAGCCTGTACCTTTTGTACGGCCGCTGGACTCGGTAATGTTTTTCGATAACCCATCCGGGAAAAGCTGTACTGAAAGTTTCTGCACACCATCCGCCATCGCATAGTACACGCAGCAGTTCTGTACCAGTCCGGTAATGTAGCTGTCTTTCATTTCCTTGGCTTTGTAATCGGCGAATTTTGCGCCCATTCGGTTCATGATTTCCCGCTGTTCGCAAAGCCGGAGCGATGGCGCAAGCTTGTAATACAGCAAATGAGAATCGTTGATGTTTACATATTGCTGAAAGGTTTTCAGATTCGGAACATAAAGCCCTGAAAACTGTTGCATGTATTCAGATTCTTCCAAGTCCTCAGAATCCACAATAAAAGTAATGAGCGCATCCACGGCGGCATAGTACGCACGTTCCAGTGCTGCATCAGATTTATTGATTTGCCATTCGAACGCACCAACTTGATGCTCATCACGGCGGAAGAGTCGACCATCGTTGGTAAATGCAACGTCTGTAAGTGGAGCATATTTCCGAAACGCATCCAGAGCTACCGCGTACTGTACGAGTTCCAGAAGTTCGGTCGCTTCGGTTTCGTCAGCCTCTTCACCTGTTGGCGTTTCAAACTCAGCTGCAGCCAACTCGTAATTTGCTTCACCGATGATCGAGAAGATTTCTTTGGAAGCGGTACGCAAGTAAGGCCATATTTTCTTTATAGAAATATCGGCATCGGTAAACCCGAGAACTTCTAACAGTTCACCGGAATCCGGAGCGTCTTTATGGAAAAGAATTTTCATTTGATTTATTTTGGATTGTTGTTTACCCGGTCTTTTGAACTGGTGTCTTC
>JAEZYN010000132.1 GCA_023419095.1 Bacteroidota bacterium
AACCTAACGAAGTGGTTCGACGACTGTAAGGAGTCAAAATTTTCTTAGAGAAATTTCAGTTTTTTTAGCAAAAAGCGACGAAGGAGCTTCGCCAACTCCATTAAAAATATAAAAATGAGGCGGCAAAAATCCAGGTCTTGAAACCGAAGGTTCGCCGACTCCTGTCCAATATTAAAAATTGGAGGCAATTTTTGGTTCTTTTACTCACCATCTGTTTGTTTTTCTGCGGAGTTCGTGATATGCTTCGCAATTGCATCAAGTCAAACCTAATAAAGTGGTTCGACGAAGTCAAAAGAACTACAGAAAATTCTTTACTCCGCTACTGAACTTCGTTCGCAGACTTAACGTCTGTGTTCTGAAATCGAAGATTCGCCCTATTACGACTTAGGAGTTATTTGCGTTTAAAAAAATTGAGATTTTATTCATGCCGGGATTTTCTCATTGATAATTTCATAAAAATCCCCCTTGTTTGAGTGGCGGCAGTAATCTTAAATCGAAGAAGCCATCTCGTATCCGCCCGAGTTGTGGGGATTTTATTAGAAAAAATCTCAATTTTTTAGCAAATAAATCCAAGTCTTGATTTTTTGGTTCTTTTGCATCAAGGCAAAAGAACTACAGAAAATTCTTCACTTCGCTTCTGAACTTCGTTCGCAGACTTATCGTCTGTGTTCTGAAATTGCATCAAGTCAAACCTAACAGAGTGGTTCGACGAAGTCAAAAGAACTACAGAAAATTCTTTTCTTCGCTACTGAACTTCGTTCGCAGACTTATCGTCTGTGTTCTGAAATTGCATCAAGGCAAACCTAACGTAGTGGTTCGACGAAGTCAAAAGAACTAAACCGTATCCATAAAACTCTTCTCCACTTTATTGAATATCACCGTACCCGCGACCAGGATCACCACAATAAACAGCGCACTCCACAGCAGGTTGAACAGGTCAAAGCTGCCCGAACCCAGAAAAGCATAGCGGAAACACTCGAAAATAGGGGAGAGCGGATTGAAATACAGCAGGAAACGGTACTTTTCCGGCAAGGCCGAGACCGGATAGACCACTGGCGTGATGTACATGAACAGCTGGACGCCAAACGACAGCAGGAAACTCAGGTCTTTATATTTGGTAGTCAGCGACGAAAATATCATGCCCACACCCAGCGCAAACATGGCCATCAGCAATATTAAAAACGGCGTGATGAGTACCCATGCGTTGGGCGCGATACTTTCGGTAAAAAAGACATAGTAGAGCAGAATCAGAATGAATATCCCAAACTGTACCGCAAACTTCATCAGCGACGATGCCACGATAGACAGCGGCATGATGAGCCGCGGAAAATAGACCTTGCCGAACATGCCGGCGTTGGCCGTGAACACCGTCGAGGTCTTGGTGAGACTTTCAGAGAAATAATTCCAGATCGTGATGCCCGACAGATAGAAGAGGATCTGCGGCGTACCGTCGGTGGAGAGTTTCGCGATATTGCCGAACAAAACTACATAGATGGCCGTGGTGAGCAGCGGCTGCACCACAAACCAGAGCGGCCCGAGTATGGTCTGCTTGTAGAAGGTGATGAAATCGCGCTTGACGAGCATCAGCAGCAGGTCGCGGTATTGCCACACTTCACGCAGGTTCAGGTCGAAAACCGACTGTTTGGAAGAGATTTGGTAGATGTTTTGGTTTTCGTGTTCCATAAAGGTCGCAGACTCAGATTTGCGGCGCAATTTACCGATTTTCTGCTTAAGTGCAGGCGGCCAGGCACGCAGTCTGTCATTTTACCGTCCCTGACTTGTGTCGGATCTGCAAATTTTGTGAAAAAAATAACTGTTTCGACATTTATTAAACTGTTTTTACGTAACTTAGCACTATATTGAACGCGGTAAACGTCCTCGCTTTACTTTCCTGCCTAAATCTTCATTTTTGCGCATTTTCCTATTCTAATTAATTGATTTTAAGCAAGGTCGGAGGTTGGACCGTACTTCCTTCATGGATACTTCATACTAAAGCGCACCCAACCCCTGTCAAAGCCCACCGTCATGGCGCACGCAGCGAAGCCGTCATTGCTGGCGCAACGAAGCACCGTCATTGCTAGCGCAGCGAAGCAATCCCCTATTCTCAAATTCTCAAATCCATTAAAGACGCCTGTCATCCCGACGAAGGAGGGATCTCTTAGAATAATCAAATGATCTCATTTTCAAATTATCCCATTTTCAAATTCTCAAATTCCCCTATTCTCAAATCCATTATAGCCACCTGTCATCCCGACGAAGGAGGGATCTCTTATAATAATCAAATTATCTCATTTTCAAATTTTCAAATTCGCAAATTCCCCCATTCTCAAATCCATTATAGCCGCCTGTCATCCCGACGAAGGAGGGATCTCTTATAATAATCAAATTATCTCATTTTCAAATTATCCCATTTTCAAATTTTCAAATTCCCCTATTCTCAAATTCTCAAATCCACTATAGCCGCCTGTCATCCCGACGAAGGAGGGATCTATTTCTGAGAGTTAATAGGATTGTAAAGATAAATCTATTCGAACGTTGAGATTCTTCACTTCGCTGCGTTCCGTTCTGAATGACAAAACCCGGTTCCACTAGGAAGCATCTAACATTTAACATAAGTTCGGTGGTCATCCCGACGGAAGAGGGATCTCTTTTTGAGAGTAATAATAAAGGTCGTAAAGATTAACCTACTTGAACCTTGAGATTGATTGCGTCGCTGGTTTCTTCGCACCGTTGAGATTCTTCACTTCGCTTCGCTCCGTTCTGACACCGTAGGTTCGGCGTAGCCAATGACAAAACCCGGTTCCACTAGGAAGCATCTAACACTTAACAAAAGTTCAGTTGTCATCCCGATGAAGGAGGGATCTTTTACTCAGCATTTTGTGAATAATACTAAATTAGTACTATGAAAACGCTTGGAACACACAACTACTACGTATATATACTTACCAACAAAGCCAAAACAGTTTTATATACAGGTTTTACAGGTGACCTGGCAAAAAGGCTTAATTGGCACCGCAATCCTGGTTCTTTGGTTAGAATTCATTTTACATTCCGGTATAAATGTTTTTATCTTGTGTATTATGAGCAATTCCAGGAGGCCGAGCTGGCTATCAGCAGAGAAACGCAGATTAAAGGATACTCACGGATGAAGAAAGAGATGTTGATTCACAGTTTTAATCCTACCTGGGAATTTCTGAATGATCGTGTGTGACGCAGGGCATTTTTAACAAAAGTTCGGTTGTAATCCCGACGAAGGAGGGATCTCTTATAATAATCAAATTCTCAAATTTTCAAAGCCCCCCATTCTCAAATCCATTATAGCCGCCTGTCATCCCGACGAAGGAGGGATCTCTTAAATTATCCCATTTTCAAATTATCCCATTTTCAAATTTTCAAATTCTCAAATTCCCCCATTCTCAAATTCTCAAATCCACTATAGCCCCCTGTCATCCCGACGAAGGAGGGATCTCTTTGGCGCACGCCGTCTTCCCCTATGGAGAACCTCTTTTGCGAAGTAAAGCACTGTCATCCCGACGAAGGAGGAATCTCACCTGTTTACGTCATGTTCATGTGCTAATAGCAGCCGCAGGTCAGTCGCCTTTTTTGTGTTTGTGTGGTTTCAGGGTAGGATTGTTCTTTGGCGCCTCCTTGTTGTCGCGCTGACGTCGGTCCGGTTTGCCGGTTGATTCGGCAATTTTTTTAGGTCCTGGCTTAATTCCCATGGCTAGATATATTTAAATTAAACAAAAATGGATGGAAACGAAGATTGAATTTTTGAAAATGTAAAAATGAGGTAAATTAAAAATTTGAAAATTCAAATACTCAAATACTCAAATACTCAATCACTCAAATACTCAATCTACTCCTACTCTCCAACTCCTCAACACATCCTCAGGTCATCAAAGACTTTCCGGGGCGACATGGTGTCCGACACCGTGATGAGTTTCACATCTTCCGGCAGCACATTGTCTTTGAGGTTCTGCAGGAAAACATTAGATTTTGCACCGAATAACCGCAGGTCCACGATCACCGCCTTCAGGTCCGCACTCGAACATATATTGAAGGCGCTTTCGGTTTCGCTGGGTTTTACGATTTCGTATTTTTTCTGTTTCAGGAAATTTGAGATCCCGGAAAGTGAGTATATTTTATTATCGAGGATGAGCACTTTGCTTTTCATAACCGTCATTTTCAGATGCTTATGCAAACAGGATGCCTTTTTTGAAAACGCTGGTCCAACTTTTTAAGTCGGCCTACAGGAGAGATCCAACTAAAAAGCCGCCGCGCTGGGCGGGAAAAGACGCAAATTTCGCGAAACTGTACTTAAACGTTTAGTTTGAAACCAGTTTTTTGACGTCCTTTTTCTGGGAATAATTAATGATTTCCGAAATATCATCCGGTGTGAATTTACCCGAAACATCTACAAAAACAAGTTCGTTGCCCGATTTCACGGTGATCAGCAGCTTGCGGATGGTATCGCCGTTCTGTTTTGCACGGAAATCGATGGTTTCGTTTTCTTTTCGGACGGTCATCCACTCCGTGAAGTTGTTTTTGATGAGGTATTTGGAAAGGTCGTTCAGCATCTGCGGATTGCCGTTTTCTACGGTCATCACTTTGATGTCGGAGATCTTTTTCACGAGGGCGATGAGAGCTTCACTGTCGCCGTCTTCGCGCAGCGCCTTCTTTACCATGGGTTTGGCCAGAAACATCGGCACGTTGATACTCGTAAATTTCGCGTCGCTGTAGTTATGATACGGGTTGTCGAAAAAGCCCATTTTGGGCGAGCTCGATACGATGCAAGACTGCAGGAGGAGAAGCGCAAAGCCCAGGAATAAGAGAGATAGTTTTTTCATGGTGAGGAGTTGGGGATGAGTAATGAGTGATGAGTAATGCAGGAAGCAGGAAGCGGGAAGCAAAATGCCAATCGCCAGCAGCCAGAGGCCAGCTGCCATCCGCTCTGCGCTACATCGCGCGGAGGCTGCCGCCGCTGGAGGTTTTAATATCCGAAACCGACTTAGGTTCACCTTTGTAGCGCACCGATGCTCCGGAACTCGCTGTTCCGCGCACCGAACCCCTTGCATGCACTTTGAGGCTGGAGCCCGAGGATGCCGAAACGCTGACCGTGTTTGCCACAAGGTTCTGCGCATTGCAGCTGGCCGCACTGGTCAGGTCATAACTGGCTGTATCGGCTTTGCCGGTCACGGTTGCACTCGAGCCGCTGGTGCCGCTGAAAGTAAAATTCTCCGTATCGATGCCCAAACGCGCGCTGGAGCCGGACGTCAGTTTAAGTGTGCCACTTTTCCGTGCGGATATATCTGCCGCCAGGTTTGCGCCTGATGTCACTTCCGCCTCAAAACTGTCTTCACGCACCGTATTCAGCGTGATGAAACTGGCCCCCGAAGTCACCGCCAGCGTACTCAGGCGCGGCGCTTCCACCGTGACGAGCAGTTTTTTGAAATTGAGTCTGCGGTTGTTGCTGTTGTCGATCCCGATGTGCAGGATGCCGTTTTTCACTTCGGTCACCACATATTGCTGCAGGTCTGCATCCGCATCTACAATAACGCTTTGGTTACTGCCCTGTGTGAAATTCACCTTCACGCCGGAAGACGCTTTGATACCGGTGAATTTGCCCACGTTCCGAACCTGCACCGCCGCGGTAGCCGTAGGTCTTTCCGGTGCGCTGGTGGATTTTGAGGCCGCATTCTGGGCTTCATTCACCATTTTGTTCACGTCATCCATTGAGATTTTGCCGTCGAGCATCATGAGCACCGTGTTGCCTTCGGAGCTGATATTTAAGAGCAAATCGTCAAGGATGCCGTTACTCGCGTCGGTGGAAAGGAACTTAATCTTGTTATCCTTGCTGTTCACGGTGATGAGTTCTTCGTATTTCATGTTCCGGATCGAAGCCGCGATATCAGCCTGCAGATTCTTGAACATGAGCGGCGTGATGGTTGCATCCGAATTCGGTGTTCCCGCTACCTCCGGTTTTTCGACGATCAGGATTTTTATGCCGTCAATCTTACTTAAAAACGGTTTGATCTGATCGAGTTCCGAATCATTGATGTTGAGTTTATTCAGCATGCTGAACATTGGTTTGGCAATCTTTATCGAAGTTACGCCTTCGGTTTCCTGGTATTTTTCGAATAACTGGTCGAGTTTTTCTTTCTGCGCATTTACATTTAAAAAAGAAGAGAAAAGGGCGAATATAAAGAGTAGCTTTTTCATGATATTTTAATTTTTTAAGGCTTGATTCTGTTATTAAATGAACTGAGCCGGTGAATGTAATGTTAATAGTCGCTGTAGTCGCCCAGCACATCGGTCTGTGCGACGGTTTTCGAAACGTTTTCAGACAGGATGCGGAAGGAATATTTGGCCACATCGATGGCTTCCTGCTCATCCTCAATCCGCTGCCCGTTGATGATTACATAACTGCTGTTGTAATCCGGCACTGTTTCGGTATTTTTGTCTGCAGATTTTTCAGGCGCGCTGTTCTGTACATAGACAGGGCGCGTGTTTCGTTTGATCCGGCCTCTTTTGGGCAGTATTTTATCCATTATTTCGGCATCTGTGGTCACCGGAGTTTCGGCTTTAATGCTGTCGGTTTTAATGGAATCATTCTGCTGAAGGGCGGCGTACCCGATTTCAGGGTTTACTGTTTCTTTCTGTTTAATGATTTCAGATCTCACCAGCTCATCCTGCTCAAGGCTTCCGGCTTCATTTGAAAATTTAAGGAAAAATCCCAACGAGGCAAGCAGTACAACACTTGCCGCGAGCCAGTAAAACTTTGGAAAAGACGCGCTTTTCTTTTCTGCGATTTTAATGACAGGCTTTTCTTCTTTTTCAGCTTCGGCCAGGAAATCTTCAAAATCCCAGTTCATTTTTTCTTCCCTAAGCTCCTGGAAGATTTCGCTGTATTTATCCTGAGATTTGTCGGTTTTCATAATTCATCAATTGGGTGATCTGTTCCTTAATTTTCTGTCTCGCACGCATCAGGTTGACCCTTACTGCGTTTTCTTCCATATCCAGCGTTTCCGCTATCTCTGAAATGTCGTATTCTTCTACATCTCTGAGGTGAATGACGGCTTTCTGCTTCTCGGGCAACTGCCTGATGAAACCGAGAATATGCTCTTTCATATTATTGGTTTCCATCTGATAAAGCTCGCTTCTGTGAAGCTGAAAATCTGCAAAACCCATTTTCACGTCGTGATGCTTTAACCTGTTCAGGCACTCATTCTTTACCGAACGCATTGCATAAGATCTGATGTTTCCGAAGGTGGCCAGCTCTTCTTTTTTCTGCCAGAACTTCATCATGAGGTCCTGCACCACATCTTCAGCCTCGTCACTGCTCAGCACAAATCTTTTCGCAAAACGGTACATCTCATCCTTGAGACAGAATACCGTATCCTTAAAGATTGCATGAGTCATAGCTTAGTTTATAGGTAAGACAGTGAAGTTCGGGATTTTGTTACATCTTTTTTAAAAAAATGTTTTTTAATTTTTTTTGGGGGAAGTTGAAAGCGCGGGTTTGCGCGGGGGTTTAGTTCTTTTGCCTTGATGCAAAAGAACCAAAAGATCAAGACTTGGATCTTTTTGCTAAAATTATCAATGAGTTTCTAAAATTTCCTAAAGTGACTCCCTCTGGTCGTCGAACCACTACGTTAGGTTTCGGGCGGAGACAATTGGTTTTCTTCGATTGAAATGGCTTGCCGCCACTCAGACAAAGGAAATTTTTTAACGAAACTCATTGATAATTTTTTAACGCAAAAATCTCCTAAGTCATTTTTCAACACCCTTAAATTCGCAAATCCTGCATGTCCTCTGTGAGTCCAGTGTTTCTCTGTGGTCAAATTGCAACCGATGTTTAGCCTCGCTTAGAGGTCTCTGTGCATCCACTTTTTCGCCGTGATTAAAGTTTTTATGGCGGCATTCAAAAAAGTATTCGGGCAGCCAAATATTTAGCCACCCGAATACTTAAATATTTAAACACTCAATAACTCTCTAGAAGAGATTGTAACTCAAGATTATTGACATGGATTTATATTCTGATGTAAACGAAATGTAATCTGCGGTAATTCCTCTATTTGTGAAAATCCTGAATTCAGCCGCAAACTTATTTAAGTAATTGTATCCTAACCCAAAAGCTAATGCAGGATCTGATGCAACATCTAAATTGTTATTTAATAAAGTAGTTGGATTGCGGTAGATCTCTATTTTTGAGTTCATAGGAACATCTGCTACGTATTGACCATTAATAAAAAATTTTGAATTGTCGCTTAGATGTATATAATAGCGTATACCAAATGGTATCTCGATGGATCTATAATCTACGGAAGTTTCAAGGTTGGCAGGAACACTGTAATTTAAATCCTGATTAACTGTATTTCTAAAATATCGATAATTTGGTTCTGCGATAACGGCCCACTTATTATTATTGAAAGGTAAAAAGTATTCGAACTCTATTCCCAACCCGAAATTTGTTTGGCTACCAAAATCTGTATGAATTGGTCCATCGGCCCGGGTGAGGTTAGATGAAGAAAAATTAACTCTGGGACGGATATTCACGTTAAATCTGTCAGATCTTTTTTGTTCGGGTTGCTGATAATCAGGGTCCAGACATCTATTCTGAGCTACAAATAAATCAACAAGTTCTTTCTCCCCATATCCAATATTCTTGAATTTTCGTTCGTTTACACTGGCACATATAAAATTTTCCTCCAACTGCATTTGGAAGTCGTTGTTATATGCAACCTTATTATGATCAATTAGGAAGGCCTTGTAAATCAGTTGCGTGATTTCGCCACTATTTAATTGGAAAAAATACCTTGTAATATTTCCCTCGCGATATTTATAAAGACGAGCATTTCCGTCAACCATCTCTTTTAAAAACAGGGTTTCCTCTACAAATTCGGGTGCCCGCTGGGTGCTTAGACTGCTTAAAACAGAGCTTGAGCGGTCTAATTTTACATCCGCGCGTACAAACTTGGCTCCATTATATACTTTAAATTCTTTTACGTCTTTTATATCACCGGTTTTTACTTCTTCCGACTCTGAATTTTTGTACTGGAAAGATGTGGGATTTAAATCCCAGTCAACATTTTTAATCAACACTTCTGCTTTTTCACCGGCATCGTTGATGTAATAACCGTTTTCGAATTTGATTTGTGCTGCAGACCATCCACAAACGAACAGCAGTGCAAAGAGTAATTTTGTATTCATTAAAAAGATTTAGAAAGTGAAGTTTAAAGATCCGTGACTTTTTTATCAATTTTATACACCGTTCCCTGGAAAGAAGCCATTAAAAACTTTGTGCTGATTGGTGATCGAAATGTAATAAACGCCGGTTTTACGGCGATACATAGCTATTGCCGCCACTCGAACATTGGGAATTTTTTTAAACGCGCATTGATTAAACTTTTTTAACGCAAATATCGTTTTGAAGTCTCTAATTCAGATGGTACAGTGCTATAAGAATGCTTGTCAAAAAAGGTTATAGCTCAGGATGAACGAAGTGTTTTTAAAATTACTCGTGTAACCTCTGTTTTCTGGGAAAAACGACCTGTCTGTGAAAACCCTGAACTCCGCGCCAAATTTATTGTTGAAACTGTAGCCTAAGCCGAATCCTGCCGCGGGCTCCACTCCTCCCTCGAAATCGGTTGACAGTAATAAAGAGGTGCCGCTGGTGATCGATGCATCAGCACCAACCGGGATATCAAATACATACAGTGCATTGACAAATAGCTTAGATTTGGGAGACAGATGCATATAATAACGGATACCAAACGGTAATTCAACTGCCTTATAGTCTATTGCAGCGTCAATGGGGCCTGAGTTGATGTCGTAGGTCCTGAAATATTGCGTCAAACTGCTTTCATAATAGCGATAATTGGGTTCCGCAACAATGGCCCATCTACTCTTTCCAAATGGAAGAATGTATTCAAGCTCGAGACCAAGGCCAAATGTCGTCTGGCTGCCAAAATCTGTGTCAAGGTTATAACCAGCGTTTTGTGCGGTAAAAGAACTGAAATTAGCTCTTGGACGGATATTCACATTAAACTGTTTTGTCGAGGTTTTTTCAACTTCCGCAAAGTTCGGGTCAAGGCAGCGGTTTTGGGCTATAAATAAGATGATCAGCGCTTTTTCCTCATGCCAGATATTGGTAAAACCAGTCTGCGAGTCGGTTTTGCACGTAAAACTTTCTCTGAGCTGTTTCTGGAAATCCATATTGTACGCAACCTGGTCATTGGAAACCAAATACGGTTTGTAAATCAGCACAGTGATTTCGCCGTCATTCATCTGGTAAAAATAGCGGTTGATGCCGCCGTCGCTGTATTTGAAAAGACGCGCCTTTCCGGCTACCAGTTCTTTCAGAAAAACCGTTTCACGCTTATAATCAGGTTCAGCTTTGTATGTCAAATCGCTTAACCGTTGGCTCGCACGGTCGATTTGTACGTTGGCGCGTACATATTTATCACCATTGTAGGCTTTGAATTCCTGCACGTCCTTGATGGTGGCGGTTTTCACTTCATCAGCTTCGGATTGTTTGTATTGGAATGAAACCGGATTGACAATCCAATCAAGATCCCGTATCAGGACTTCTGTTTTTTCACCAGCATTGTTGATGTAATATCCGTTTTCGAATTTGATCTGTGAAGATAGAAATGCTGAAAACATCAGCATGCAGAGAAGTAAAGTTTGTTTCATGAAAGAATTTATAATGTCAAAATGTTAAAAAACACTAAAACTAAACATTTCAAGTTATAAGTTCGTCACTTTCTTATCAATTTTATAGACCGTGCCGCGAAAACTAGCTACCAGAATATCATTTTGGTTACGGATTGAAATATCATAAACCCCGGTTTTTCGGGTATCGGAAATTAAAATAGATTCTGCAGTTAATGTATCACCCATTTTCACCGCTTTCGTAAAATTCATCGCGCAGTGCAAAGCTACTGAAGCGTCATTCGTGTTATTGCTGGAAAATGCGAGTGCTGAATCTGCCAGTGAAAACGTTATGCCCCCGTGAACAGTTCTTAAACCGTTGATCATTTCCTGTTTTACCGGCATTTCGATACGGCAGTATTTTTCGCGGACTTCGATGAGTCTGATGCCCATCCACTGTGAAAAGTGATCCTGAGTGAGCATGTATTGGGCGAGTTCGTGTGGCG
>JAEZYN010000012.1 GCA_023419095.1 Bacteroidota bacterium
TCCTGCCAATACAGTAGAAAGCTTAGGGAAATGTCTCGCAGGGTTTGTTGTAGGCGTCCACGATCTGAAGGTAGGACCGTTCGTAAGTGTACCTAAATTTGAGATCGTAGTTGCAGTTGATGCATTATCTACCTCCTCCCAAGTGTAAGTCATCGGGTCGCCTTCCGCATCTGTAGCCTGAGCTGTAAGAACGAAAGCAGTACTTTTCGGGATCGTAACGTCTGGCAATGCCGTAATTACAGGTGGGTTGTTTGCCACTGCAGTTTCGATATCGCAAGTCTTATTTGTAAGGTTTGTCTGAACCTGAACGATCGAATTGATGTGGAAATAAGGATCAGAATGCGGCTGAACATCAGTTGCTCCCGTAATACCGGCATAACCCATAATCGTAGATCCTGATCCTGGTTCCACGTTCTGGCCAGTACCTTCAAGGCTCATAGAGAATGTGTGGTTTGCACCGATCTGGTGACCAATTTCGTGAGCTACATAGTCGATATCGAAGTTATCACCCTGAGGGATACCGTCTGCAGGTGAAGTAATACCGGAACCTTTACCGTTTCCTGTAGGAACACCAGAAGAGTTCATTGGCGGGCTAATGCATACGCAACCGATACAACCTGCGTTTCCACCACCTCCGGATGCACCGAACATGTGTCCGATATCGTAGTTAGCTTCGCCTGCAACAGCTGTGATCGCTTTTTGTGCAGCAAGATTCCAGCTGCTCAAACTTGTGGAATATGGATCAGTATTAGGATCAGTATAGATAAGCGCAGGGAAATCCTGAAGGATCAGACGCAAACCAAAATCCATTTCAAAGATACCGTTACATCTTGTGATCGTAGCATTGATAGCGGCCAACGCACCGGAAACACCTCCGTGGAAGATCGTATATTCACCGTTGGTAGTCATCGCCAAACGCATTGTGCGGAATTTCTTGTCAGAAGCCTTGTTGAAATCAGCTGGATTGTTAGTGAACGTCTTTCCGCTCATGTACATCTTATCCATCTGAGCTTTAGACAATGGAGTTTCGCTGGTAGAGCAAACAAATGCTTTGTCACCATCTGTCTTGTTTGATTTTGGCAACACACCGTAAACAGACTTTTCCTTGTTCTGCGGCTCTACAAACTCGTAAACACCGTTTCGTACGATCATAGACTGGAAGTCATTCGGCGCCACGCTGAAGCGTACAAAAGCGGTAGGATCATCAATACCCTGACCGATGTAAGACCCTAACTGGTAGCGGTCAGCCAATGATTTCACCACTACCGGCGCACTGTAAACCGCAAAACGTTCGATTTTGCCGTTAAGCGTAGGTAGCTTTATCTCAACGGGTACAGCATTGCGTCCAGTTTCCTGCGCGTTTGCCAATTGGGCTCTCATCGCATTGAGATCAAGCGAATAATAACTTTTGACGTTGGACGTCGTTCGGATTTTCTCACCCTGCATAGACGTCGGACTCCATTGTGCTAATGCAGCCGTGGACATCAATCCGCAAAGTAAAGAGGTAAAAATTCTCTTCATAAGACTAAAATTAATTTTAATAATTAGTCAAAAGTATATTTTTTTTCTACGCTGTCAAAATAAAAAATGCACAAATTCGCGCTTCACGCCAAAGTATTAACATTTAAATATTAAATTAATTATGCAATTAAAAATATATTATTAGATTTTGTATTGAATATTTAATTGAAATAAAAATATTAACAGAACTTTCGCCGATTTTCCTCCAATAAATTATGGGAAATTATTCTTTGCATACGATTTTAATGTTACCTAAAAACTGTATGCAATGTTCCAAGAAAAACCTACGTTAAATTTAGAAGAACTGCGCCCGAAACCAGGTACAATCATAGGTTGAATATCCTCTTGGGTAGAGGAAAAAAGTAAGTAGCGCGGCTGAACATTGACATCGATGTAAAAAGACGATTCAAAAAGCTGGATGCGGCCGCCAACCGTTCCTTCGAGCCACACTGAACTTTGGGAAGAAGCCGGAAAAGATGCGGAAGTATCGCTGCCGCCATAGCCGCGAACGGGAACTGCATAATACTCCTGGTTATAAAAAGAAGCTGCAGCCTTTGCGCCGCCATAAAAACCATTCAATGCATTTTCACGGTCCTGTGCGAGCATATAGAAAGCGCCTAATTTCAGAAATGGCCCGTTAGCAACAGCGTCGTAACCATTTTTCTGGTATATATTCTTTTCAAATCCCACGTCAGCCACCGCATGAATATTGCGCGAAACGCGCGAGGACACAAATCCCTGAAAAACCTTACGGTCTCCGAAAGCGGCCAGACCGCCGTTCAACACATCAATCCCGACCATAAAATTGGGTTCATACTTCCACTTTGCCGCTAATGTATCCTGCTGCTGCTGTGCCGATGAAAAAGCCAGAAGCAAGCTAAAAAAGAAGGAAAAAATGAGTTTTTGATTCATCGGTGATGCTCGTTTGGTTCTGTTCGGTACCTATTATTTCGTTCGCCACTTCGGTCTGCGCACTCACATTTTCGTACAAGCGTTTGATGCCGCAAGCGGGTGACACGTATTCGGATTTGGTGGTATATTCAAACTTAATTTGAGAATTCACTGTAGCCCGGGAAAGGCCTGCATATATCGTCGTGGAAATGGCATCATCTACACGAAGCGGAATCAGCACGGAGTCGGTTTTCACTGTTGCCGCAATCACCGAAACCGGCCCGTTGCCGTAATCTACATTGACGAAAAGCGAATCCAGCGTCCGGAGTTTTCCGGTAGATTTTGTTTTAAATTTAAGCTTCATGCGGGGCGTGGCTTCGCCGCTCAGGCAAATATCGTCGTCACTTCCGCATGAGAGCACCGAAAACATTAAAACCACAATCAGCAGGAAACGAAGCTTTTTCATTCGTCAAATTTAACTTAAATCTTTACTAAAAGCGCGATATTTTCCACATGATGCGTCTGCGGAAACATATCTACCGGTAATATTTTCACTAAACGGTAATGATCTTTCATCAGCGCCATATCGCGCGCCTGTGTAGCCGAATTGCAGCTCACATAAACGATCTTTTCAGGCGCAAGATTCAAAATCTGCTCTACAACTTTCTGATGCATTCCGTCGCGTGGCGGATCTGTTATAAGCACATTGGCTTTCGGGTGATTGGCGAGGAATTCATCATTAAAGATATCCTTCATGTCCCCGCAGTAGAAAGTGCAGTTATCCAGACCGTTCAGTTTAGCGTGCTCTTTCGCCGCATTGATGGCTTCCTGCACAGACTCAATACCGATCACCTGTTTAGCTTTTCTGGCCACATATTGTGCGATGGTTCCGGTACCGGTGTAAAGATCGTAAACCACCTCATCACCTTGCAGATCAGCAAAATCCAGCGTCTTGCGGTAAAGCTCAAGTGCCTGTTTATAATTCGTCTGGAAAAACGATTTCGGGCCGATTTTGAACTGCAAGCCATCCATTTCTTCCATCAGAAAACCGTCTCCAAAGTAGGTTACGACATGCTGATCGTAAATGGAATCATTTTGTTTTGAATTGATGCAGTAAACCAATGTTTTGATTTGCGGAAACTCTTTAAGCAAAAAATCGAAAAGCTTCACGCGGTCTTCCTGCTGATCACGGAAAAGCTGGAACAAAACCATCCACTCACCTTTAGAATTTTGTCTAAGCATCAGCGTACGCAGAAAGCCGGTCTGTTCTTTAACATCAAAAAATTCGAGACCGTTTGCTACCGAATATTGGTTTACGGCAAGCCGGATAAAGTTGCTCGGGTCTTCCTGCAGCCAGCACTCTTTTAAATCTAAAATCTTGCTCCACATACCCGGAATATGGAAGCCCAGCGCATCGCGGTTGCCAAAATTCTCTTCAGAACTTATTTCGTATTGGGTCAGCCAGCGCGAGTTTGAAAATGAAAACTCCATTTTGTTGCGGTAAAAATACTGCTCGCCGCTGCCGAGAATGGGCAAAGTTTCAAAATTTTCAAAACCGCCGATCCTTTTAATGTGATTGAAAACTTCGTCCTGTTTGATATCAAGCTGCTTTTCATAGGACAAATTCTGCCACTTGCAGCCGCCGCAAACGCCAAAATGCACACATCGCGGCTCTACACGGTGTGGCGACTTTTCTACAATCTTGATGGCTTCTGCCTCGAAATATTTTGATTTAGATTTTTTCACGCGCGCGTTTACGGTATCACCGGGCACTGCGCCCGTAATCAATACCGTTTTTCCTTCATCCGTTCTGCCAATGGCAACGCCTTTGGCGCCGGCACCATGCATTTTGATGTTCTCGAGAACTATGTTTTTTTTGTTTTTCCGCATCTAATAATAAAATGAGCACAAAAGTAAGGCTTTAAAATAAAAGCGTTCGGTTTTTTTAAGGTAGCGTTTTCCGTTTCTAGAAAAGTCACGGATACGGTATGAATTTTTTGCGCCTGCAAAACTATGATGTAGATTAATAGTGTTGGCCATAAAATAATGTGTTACTGCACAACAAATTTGTCCCGTTTCAGCAGGTAATAAAGTCCGGCAAAGCATCCTGTCAGCAGAAATGAAAGTGTCCACAAATAGCGCGAGTGCAGGTTATTTTTAAAGACATCAATGATGAGTGTAACCACCGTGACGAAACTGCACAATACGGCCAAATAAGTCAGAAAGCCGCCTGCCTCAGACGGAATTCCAAGGGGAGCGACATCAAAAGTTACTGTGATAAAGGTGAAAATAAGGCCAAACAGTGCGACCGGAATCAAAACATTTTTGGAAATCAATAGAGGTGAATTCATGGTGGTATTATTAAAATTAAAAAAACCTGCCGCATGCGACAGGTCAATATAAATTACGTGTAATTTTTATTTTGTGCCCGCAGAATCGGCATCTGCGTCCGGCGTCAGAAATTCGTTTTCCAACTGAATTTGCGGCTCCTGCACTACCGGCGCTTTCAGGCCTGTGACCTTATCAAGTGCAGTGATCAGATCCGGATCGCCCAGATTAAAGAAAAAGCGGCTGGCGATCTTACCGTTTTTGTCAATTAAGATGAAAGAAGGCATTTTGAAACCGTAAATTCCGTAATCTTTTGCCACGTCAGATTTCAGACCGTTTTCGCCGTAGACATTAGTCGCTTTGATGCCGTTAAGCATTGCTTTGCTGGTTTTGGTAAACTGGTCTTTGGTATCGTCCAGATTGACGAAAGTAAAATCAAGTTTAGACTGATAGAACTTCGCTACTTCCTGCAGCACAGGCACTGTTCCTTCAGCGATGTAAGGATTCCACGAAGCGTAAAACATTACAAGTGTCGGTTTGGCTTTCTTGTCGGATAACTTCAAAGTGCTTCCGTCGGCTTTTACCAACTTCGGAGCCGGTGCTGCTTCACCGATTTTCGGACCGGCAATCACAAACTGGATTTTTTCAAGGTCTTTTTTAATTCCGGAATCTTTGATTTTGTCTTTAATGATAGCCGAAAGTTTGGCGGCGTTTTCAGACGAAACTCCAGGTGCGATGTCGCTGCTCGTAAGTACAAAAGCAAGCAAATAATCTTTCGTGAGCTGATCGATGTCTTTCTTTGTATCTAAAAATTTGGCGAAAATCTCCGATGAAAGCGGCTCACCCGTTCCACGGTTGGTCTCCGCAAATTTTTGAAAGTCAGGACTCAGTCTGGCCAGCAGATAATTTCGATAAAGCGGCTGACTTTTCAACATTCTTTTGTGATCTTTAGCCAGATCATCTTCCGCATCACGGAAAGCTTTTGAAGCTTTGTAAGACGGATTTTGTGTCGCCTGTGGGTGACTGCTTTCATATTGGTTCATAAGCCCCAGAACGCTGGCATTCAGCTCGTCTTTTTTCCATTTCAGTACTTCAGAATCGGCGGAAGTCTGTTTTGCCGCCGCGTCGATCTGTTTTTCAAGATCTGCATGTATTTTTTTCACCGAAGTAAGGAAATCAGCTTCTTTTTTTGTCACCAGTTCGCCTACATTCAGCTTCGAAGTATAGTTTTGGATAGACTTCTGCACTTCACGAAGAAAATCATTATTGTTTTTTGCATCGCCTGTGATGGTAAACTGATTCGGAAAGTTGGCTGCAGTACCAGAAATATTCAGTTCTTGCCCGCCTTTCAGATAAATCATGGCAGTTTTTCCGGCGTATGTCATCACATACATTCCGTCTTTCGGTGCTTCAAAACTTCCGGAAAAACTTCCTTTGCTGTCAACGCCCAAGTTTACCAAAGGCAGTGTAGCAATGCCGGATGCTTCGATAAATTCAATTCTTTCCAAAGGTGAGCCACCGGCAAAATTACCCTTTACCTCCACTTTTTTCGAACACGACATCGCGAAGAAAGCCGCGAAGAGCATTAAAAAATATTTGTTCATTCTTAAATTTTAAGATTTTATTCCCACAAAAATAAACTTTAATAGCGACTGATAAAAGTTTCGCTGATTTTTTGTTAAAGTTTAACAGCTGTGCCAGGTTTGATTAATGATATTTTAAATATTTAATTAAAACAATTACGCTTCACCTGCACTATTTAAATAAAAAAATCCGTCTCCAGATTCTGAAGACGGACTTTAGGTCTTAAAGTATTTTATCCGCGGTCTAGATGCGCCGACATATACTCGCGGTTCATGCGGGCGATGTTTTCAAGGGAAATCCCTTTTGGACATTCAACCTCACAGGCACCGATGTTCGAGCAGTTTCCGAAACCTTCCTCGTCCATGGCTTTCACCATGTTCAGAACTCTTCTCTTCGCTTCCACACGGCCTTGCGGCAACAGTGCGTACTGAGAAACCTTGGCGCCTACGAAAAGCATTGCAGAACCGTTCTTACATGTCGCTACACAGGCTCCGCAAGAGATACACGCCGCTGCATCCATGGCTTTGTCAGCATCTTCTTTCGGTACCGGAATTGCGTTAGCGTCAAGTGTGTTACCGGAGGTGTTCACGGAAATAAAGCCGCCGGCAGCCATGATACGGTCAAACGCGCTTCTGTCTACCACTAAATCTTTGATTACGGGGAAAGCGGCGCTTCTCCACGGCTCGATGTGGATGGTTTCGCCATCTTTGAACATACGCATGTGCAGCTGGCAGGTCGTGATGCCGGTATCAGGTCCGTGCGCACGGCCATTGATGTAAAGCGAGCACATTCCACAGATTCCCTCACGGCAATCGTGGTCAAATGCAATAGGTTCTATCCCTTCGTTGATCAGGTTTTCATTGAGCATGTCGAGCATCTCAAGAAAAGAAGAATCGGTAGACACGTCCGAGATCTTATAAGTCTCAAACTGTCCTTTTGATTTATTGTTTTTCTGTCTCCAAATTTTCAGAGTCAGGTTTAATCCTTTTTTTGCACTCATTTTATATTAAATTTTTGGAGATTATTTATAACTTCTTGTTTTCACTTCGATGTTCTCATAGATGAGTGCCTCTTTGTGCAATACCTCCTGATTGATGTCTGCGCCCTGATATTCCCAGGCTGCAACATACTTAAAGTTCTCATCGTCTCTTTCAGCTTCACCTTCAGGCGTAGCATGATCCCAACGGAAATGCCCGCCGCAGGATTCTTCACGTTTCAGGGCATCAATTGCCATCAACTGACCCAACTCGAGGAAGTCTGCAACACGCAGCGCTTTTTCAAGCTCCATGTTCATTTCATCATTGGTTCCCGGCACCTTCACATCGCGCCAGAACTCTGCTCGTACTTCTTCAATCTCTCTGATGGCTTCCTGCAAGCCTTCCGGCGTACGGCCCATTCCCACCTTGTTCCACATAATGTGACCTAGTTTTTTGTGGAAATAATCTACAGAATGTTTTCCGTTGTTGTTGATGAAGAAATCGATTTGTTTTCTCACCTCATTTTCTGCCTGCTCAAATTCCGGGCTTGAAGTTGGAATCGCCCCTGTTCGGATGTCTGCAGAAAGATAATCTGCAATGGTGTACGGCAACACGAAATAACCGTCTGCCAGACCCTGCATCAGCGCGGAAGCACCTAGTCTGTTCGCACCGTGATCAGAGAAATTGGCTTCACCCAGGACGAAACATCCCGGAATGGTGGACTGAAGGTTATAATCTACCCAAACGCCGCCCATAGTGTAATGTACAGCCGGATAAATCTTCATCGGCGTCACATACGGATTGTCTGCGGTAATCTTTTCATACATCACGAAAAGGTTCCCATATTTTTCTTCAACCCAAGCTTTACCGAGATCGTAAATCATCTGGTCCGACGGGTTGTGAATGTTCATCTCCAACGCAGCTTCCTTACCTTTTTTCATGATTTCTGTAGAGAAATCCAGGTAGACACCTTCTTTCGTATCGTTGTTTTCAATACCAAAACCGGCGTCGCATCTTTCTTTGGCTGCTCTGGAAGCTACATCACGCGGAACTAAGTTTCCGAAAGCCGGATATCTTCTTTCCAAATAGTAATCTCTGTCTTCTTCTTTAATGTTTTCCGGACGAAGTTTGCCTTCTCTAATTGCCACTGCATCTTCTATTTTCTTTGGAACCCAGATTCTTCCTGAGTTTCTTAAAGATTCAGACATCAATGTCAGCTTCGACTGCTGAGTCCCGTGAACCGGAATACATGTCGGGTGAATCTGTACGTAGCACGGGTTCGCGAAATACGCTCCTTTCTTATGGATTTTCCACGCTGCAGAAACGTTCGATCCCATTGCATTCGTTGAAAGGAAGTAAACATTTCCATAACCGCCGGACGCGATCACCACGGCGTGGGCCGAATGTCTTTCGATTTCACCGGTTACAAGGTTTCTTGCGATAATGCCACGTGCTTTACCGTCTACGATTACCAGCTCAAGCATTTCGTGACGGTTGTACATCTTGATACGGCCTTTACCAATCTGGCGGCTCATTGCGGAGTAAGCGCCTAAAAGCAACTGCTGACCTGTCTGTCCTTTCGCGTAGAAAGTTCTTTTAACCTGTACACCACCGAATGAACGGTTATCGAGCTGGCCACCGTAATCTCTACCAAAAGGCACGCCCTGCGCAACACACTGGTCAATAATGTTCGCCGAAACTTCTGCAAGACGGTAAACATTCGCCTCTCTCGCACGGTAGTCACCACCTTTTATGGTATCGTAGAATAAACGGTACGTTGAGTCACCGTCACCCTGATAGTTTTTTGCTGCATTGATACCTCCCTGTGCCGCGATAGAGTGCGCACGTCTTGGAGAATCTTGGTAGCAGAACGCTTTTACATTGTAGCCCTGTTCTGCAAGTGTAGCCGCAGCTGAACCACCTGCCAAACCTGTCCCTACAACAATGATGTCAATCTTGTCACGGTTGTTCGGTGCAACAAGATTCATGTGATTTTTATGGTTTGTCCACTTTTCGGCCAGAGGTCCGTGTGGAATTTTTGCATCTAATTTGCTCATTTGAAGATTTTTAAATTTTAAATCCTAAATTTTAAATTAACCTTTAAAACTTAAATTATTGAGTTAGAAAATGAAATAATGCGATGAAGATAAAACCTGCAGGAATAAGGATTGAATACCATTTCCCTAGGGATTTTATGGTCGGTGTGTACTTCGGGTGACGTGCGCCGACAGACTGGAATGACGACTGGAAACCGTGCGCCAGGTGAAGACCAAGAAGCACAAAAGACACCACATAGAAAACCACTCTTACCGGGTTTGCAAATCGCTCGTGCAGTTCGCCCCAATATCTAAGGTTATCAACTTCATTGCGCTCGATGTACTTGAAATTGATCTCATGCCACCAAAAGTCGTACATGTGAAGACCAAGGAATGCCAAAACTACCAGACCGGAAATGATCATGTTACGCGACGTCCACGTGGAGTTGGCAGCACCATTATTTACGGCATATTTTGTAGGTCTTGCGTTACGGTTCCTGATTTCAAGGATGAAACCCATCACAAAGTGAAAGATCACCGCAAAACCTAATATAGGCTGCATAATAAACTGTATCAGTGGATTGTAACCCATGAAATCTGACGCTGTATTGAACGCATCAGGGCCGAAAACTGAAAGAAAATTCACCGTGAGGTGCATAATGAGGAAGATCAGCAAAAACATCGCAGACAATGCCATTGCATACTTTCTACCAATCGTAGAACTCGTTAATCCTGCCATAATAATTGTTTAAATTTGAATTTTTCCAAAGTTAAAAAATTGAGTAGGTATAAGCAGATGAGAAATGTCAGAATAGTTTAGTTTGTAATCTTTCTAAATAACAATTGCAATGCATTCAACCATTATCTCTTATTCTTTAACCGGTAAATGCGGTCACCGATCCTTATTTCCTCAATATCAGCCGGCAAAATTTCGAGCGCGTAATGTCGAGTACGGCGTGACGTGAGATACGGCTCCAAAACGTATTTGCGAATTTTATCCTGATCGGCACGCTGGCTCATAATGAACTGCACATGTTCTCCCGTTTTGACAGAAACAATATTCTCTTTTAAATAATGATGCTCCAAAACTTCATTGATCTGTGAAGCTTTATAATTCAGCAGACCACGCAGAGCAACAAAGATCAGAACAAAATAAAAAAGCCTCAGAACATTTTTAATATTGAAGTTCACAATCACGAATCTCAAAAAATAGACACAGATAAGCGCCGCCACTACTTCCAACAGCGACATCGGAATCATCGTGTTGTATGCAAAATCTGCCTCAGCGAATTGATGTATCATATTTAAAGCCCCATTCACAAAAGTATCAAACACATTGCCCAGCCATGTAAAATTTAGTTCAAAAGCAGCCAGAAAAGTCATCAGCAGAGAAAAAAGAATCAATATTTCAGAAAACGGAATGATGAGGAGATTTGCGGGAAGAGAAATGAATGAATACTGATGAAAATAATAAATGACCAGCGGCAAAGTTGCGATTTGCGCCGCAATACTGACGGAAACCACGTTCACCATAAAGTTCTGAAACTTATTTTTCGGCTTCGGCAAATATTTTAATATAGGCTGATTAAACCAAAAAATCCCGAAAACCGCCAGAAAACTCAGTTGGAAACCCACATCGTAAAGCTGATGTGAATCGGAGATGAGAATAATAAATGCCGCCAACGCCATCGCATGCAGAAAATCCGGCTTTCGCTGAAGCAGCACGTAAATATAATAAGTAGAAATCATCACGCAGCTGCGCACCACCGAGCTTTCCATAGCCAATGAAAATGGCGAAACTCCAGATGAGAGCCAAAGAAATTATAATCTTTAAAGTACGCAGTCGCGGCGGAAAAATCGGATTCAAAACCAGCAGTATCAACCAAAAGATGATCGCCATATGCGAACCCGAAATTGCTAAGATGTGCGTCAGCCCCGATTTGCTGAAATCCTGAACCGTGCCCGCATCCATCTCGGTTCTGTCGGCCAGAATAATTCCTTTTGTGAACTCCCGCGCACGTTTGCTGTAGCTTTGTGCGTCAATCTTCCGAAGGACTTCAAGTCTTTTCTGTTTGATTTTTTCAGAAAATGTAAGATCGTTCCGCGGTGCGGCCGCAATAGTATTTCCTGCAAAAGCACGAAAAAAAACCTGTTGCCGTGACATGTATTTTGCATAATCAAACTGAAAATCGCTGTAAGGTTTTTCCAGTTTTGAGACATACAGTTCCGTTCTGTAATAATGATTGAAATCCAGCTCTGCTTCTTCTTTAGGAACGGAAAGCACACTTTTAAAACCTGAAGAATTTTGCCAAACCTGTATTTCGTACCGCCGGTTCTTCTCGTTTGAATTCAGTTTGCGCACAAGCTTAAAAACAAATTCTGAAGTTCCCGAGACTCGCGGTACATTCGTTTTGTTTAAATTTAAATAATGCGCAAAAATGCCGAGCGCAAAAAAGAGTAATATAAGCGACGCGTGCCGAACATGTCTTAAATAGAAATGATTAAAGAAAAAAGAAGCAAGACTTAGAAATGCCGCGGCCAAAACTACATACACCGTCACCACATGGAACTCCGCAAAATCCTGAAGTGCAATCCCGAGTGCAAAACTGACGCAAAGAATAAGTAAAGGCTGCTTATGCAAGGGTGTTTTTCAGATAAATTTACTGTAAAATCACCTGCTAAACACCGTAAAATCACCCATTTACTATAATATCCGCAGCACGTTCGCTGGCACCGCTGCCGCCAAGTTTCTGGCGAAGCAAGGCGTATTGCTCCCGCATCTCATCACGGTTTATACCGCTCAGAATATTTTCGAGTTCGTTTTTCAGGCGATCCGTATTTAAGTTTTTCTGGATAAGTTCCGTCACAATTTCGCGGTCCATGATCAGGTTGACGAGTGAAATGTATTTAATATTTTTCACCACACGTTTCGCGATCTCATAAGAAATCTGGCTGCTGCGGTAACATACAACCTGCGGCACATTCAGCAGTGCAGTTTCAAGGGTTGCCGTTCCGGAAGTTACCAAGGCGGCTTTCGAACACCTCAGCAAATCGTACGTTTTATTTGAGACAAAATGCACATTTTCATCTACGTACTTTTCATAGAAAGACTTTGGTAAGCTCGGCGCACCTGCAATTACGAACTGATATTCTTTAAAATAAGGCCGCACAGAAAGCATTATCTCCAACATCTTGCTGACTTCCTGTTCTCGTGATCCGGGCAGCAACGCGATAATTTCCTTAGAATTTAAACCATTTTCCTTTTTAAATCTGTCCTCATCAAGAGGTTCCAGAGCGGAAACAGCGTCCAGCAGCGGATGACCCACGAAATGCGCATCCACATCATGATTTCTGTAAAAATCTTTTTCGAACGGTAAAATCACCAGCATCTCATCCACAAAAGCACGGATTTTTTTCACGCGACCTTCTTTCCACGCCCAAAGCTGCGGTGAGATGTAATAGACAACCTTGATACCAAGGCTTTTTGCGAACTCGGCGATCCTTAAATTAAAACCCGGATAATCAACCAAAACCAGTACATCCGGCCGGTACGCTCTAATATCATCCTTACAAAAGCGGATGTTTTTCAGAATTGTCCGGATGTTTTTTGCCACTTCCAGAAAACCCATAAAAGCGAGATCTTTGTAATGCTTCACAGGCTTCGTACCTGCTACTTCAGCCATCAGATCGCCGCCCCAAAACCGGAATTCCGCAGTGTCATCTTTGTGTTTTAAAGATTTCATCATATTGGATGCATGAAGGTCTCCCGAAGCTTCGCCGGCAATTATGTAGTATTTCACTTGAAATTTTAAGTTGTAATTTTGCTCAAAGATAAATTAAAAATAATGTCTGAATTCGAAATAAAAAACAAAATCGCGGAAAGCGGACTTGTAAATTTTGACCTTTCCACGCTGCTTCCGGCAGGTAAACGCATCGGAATTGACCTCAAGGATTTTCTGTGGGAAGGAATGATCTTAAAGGAAAAAGATTTCCGCGAAAAAGTAAGTGCAATTTCAGCAGGGGATTTCCGGGATGCGTACGTCTACATTTTCAATTCTGCCGATGCCATCGTTCCGCTGTGGGCATATTTTCTGCTGACATCAAAAATCACGGACTTTGCTGCAAAAGTAATCTACGGAAGCCGCAAAGATCTCGAAGTAATATTGATGCATAACGCAATTGAGAGTTACGATTTCACAACATTTGAAGGAAAACGAGTTCTCGTAAAAGGCTGTTCGGATGAAAGCATTCCCGAAAATGCGTACATTGAACTGGTAGAAAAACTAAAGCCTATCGCAAAATCGCTGATGTTCGGCGAAGCCTGTTCGAACGTGCCTATATTTAAGAACTAAGCATTGATGGAAAGACATCGAAATCCGGTTCTCATTTTCCTGATCTTTGTGTTCGTCTATGCCCTGGGTTCTTTTAGCAAAGTACCTTTCGGCGACTGTATGCCGCTTGTGTTAGACACCGAACTGGGTATTTTCGTTCACACAGCAACGCCGATTTCCCATTTTCTTTATACCAACGCGGCGGTTTTAATAAAGAATATCACAGGTCTTGATGCTCTTCTCGTCAGCCGTTACCTCGTAATTCTTTGTGGCGCTTTTGCGGTGATGATGGTTTATAAAACCGTTTTGTTAATTACAAAAAAAGCCTGGATTTCGATTGTTGCAGCTTTTGTATTCGGTTTTAGTTTTACATTTTGGCGCAATGCGGAAATCGTGGAAGTTTACACTTTCAACATGGTGTGGGTTTCACTGTTTATATATTACCTCATCAAAGTTTTTTTGGATGATAATAAACGGGAAACTCATATTATCTTCTCCTCATTTTTTCTCTCCGTCGGCCTTTGGGCGCACATTCAGAACATATTTTTCCTACCGTCTCTGGCGCTGATGCTGATTTTTGTTAAAGGCGACAAACCTACTGTGTTAACCGCGGTTTTGCTTCCAATCTTTAGTTTTGCTTTGATGATTGTGTTAAATTTAAGCCAAAATCTGCCTCCCGAAAGCATTTTGAAGGCCGGCGACAAAACGTGGGTCTCCGACAGTTTCAACAAAGATCTCATTACTTATATTAAAGACTTCATCAAAGCATTGGGTTATCTGGTTTACAATTTCAATATATTTACAATCGCAGGGATCTTTGGAATCATGACGCTTTACCGTATGCATTTCAGACTCTTTGTAGCAATTTCGGCGGCGGCAGTATTGGTGTACGGTTTTGCAACATTTTATGCGGTGACCGATAATTACGTTTTCTTCTTGCCATTCAATTATATTTTTGCGCTTTCTATCGGCCTCGGGCTGTCATGCATTAAAAATCTAAAAAGGCTGGCTGTGCTGTCGCCAGTGTGTCTTCTGATTCCTTTGATTTATATTTCTGCGTACAATGCCGCTTTTAAAATACCTGCAGCGGAAAAGTTTGATGTCGCAAAATCTTATAAAGGCGGCCTTCGTTACTATCTCCTCCCGTGGATGAATGATAATGTTGGTATTTTAGAATTTACCATCGAAAACCGCACGGCACCCGAGGCTGTGACATGGATGGTGAATAGCGCTAATGAGTACATTGAGATCATGAAAAAGAAAGGTTTAACAGCAGAAGAAATCAAAGCACGCTGAGAAATCTGACTTCGATATTTGCTCACGGAATAGTTTTTGGTGAAGATTTTAACTTTATAATTTAATACTAAAAATCATGAGCCTAATCGATTTAATAACAGGCAGCGCCGGAAATGAGGTTGCTTCACAAGCCGAAAACAAATTCGGAATTGACAAAAATCAAATTATCGCTTTGCTGGCGGTTTCCGCACCGCTGGTTATTTCATATCTGAAGAAAAAAGCACAGGATGATCCCAATGAAGCGGAAGCTTTGAACAGCGCGCTGGATAAGGATCACGATGGCAGCATACTGAACGATCCTGCGCAGGCGGCAGCCCGTCATGACGAAGGAAATTCCATTCTGAGTCATATTTTCGGCGGTCAGAAATCGCAGGTTCAGAACCAGCTTTCACAAAAAACCGGTATTTCAATAGATAAAATAGGTCCCGTGCTTGCCATGCTGGCACCGCTCATCATGGGATACATCGGCAAACAGAAGCAATCAGGCGGTGTCTCCTCAGGTGGTGGACTTGGCGATTTGCTGGGCGGAATTTTGGGCGGCGCACAAACTCAGGCGCAGGCTGAACCTTCAAATCCGTTGAACGATATTTTGGGAAGCGTGCTGGGCGGCGGTTCATCTTCAGGCAATGCGCTGAACGATATGCTGGGCGGCTTTCTAGGTGGCGACAGTCACGACCAAAAAAAGCAGGACGGCCTGGGCGGATTACTCGGAAATATCCTGGGCGGCCGTTAAAACTGCAGAAATAGAAAAAACCGAAGATTATTCTTCGGTTTTTTTAGCTTTTGGCTTTGCAGCCTTAGGTTTTGCGTCGGTTGGCGGATCGGCATTTTCAGATTTATCGTCCGGATAGCCTACTTCCTGGCGTACGGCCACTTTTGATTTTTTGTTTTCGTTTTCATCCATCACCGCAACCGGAATTTTCTTTACGGAATTCGATTTTCTCGGACGTCGTTTACCATAGCTTCCAGCGGTCACTTTGCCGCGTCTGGACTTTTGATCTCCTTTTCCCATAAATTTTATCTGTTTTTTGGTTAATGATTGAACTCAAATTTAGGTAAAACATGCAAATTCAGCGTCTTAAAAATTCATAAAGTTTTAGTGGGAACCTTCTTTTTCTTTCTGAAATTCCAGGGCGCCACCGCGAGACTATCCTGCCACAGACCCACCCTTTTTTTTCGTGCTCCGATTTCCAGGGCGGCGTAGTTACTGCTCTTCGAGTATTTTTTATAATGCCAGGCCAGCCCGTTCCGCACCAGTTCTTTGCCTAAATTTTGGTTGTTGACGTAGATTTCGGCAATCCAGCGACCATTCCGGTCTTTCTTACCGTTGCCGATTACTTTCACGCTTTTTCCAAAGCAAAAATCGGAAGCAAACATTTTTGCCTTCAAACCGTAAGGCTGCCTTTTTTCGGGCGTATCTATATGTTCAAGACGGACTACGATCTGTTTATTTTCAAACAGAATCACCACTGTATCGCCATCTTTTACGCCTACAACTTTAGCGGTAATGTTCTGCGAATAAATAATGGCCGAAAAAATCAGGGCGAAAGCAAAACTTAAATATTTATTCATAAATAAAAACTGTGCGGCAAATCTACCCAAATCACTTCGCGGTGCCAAACTCGCCCATGAATTTCGGACTGAAAAAATCTTATCTTTGCAGACGAAAATTTTTACCCAAAAAAAAACTTTAGCAATATGTTCCGAACGCATACCAGCGGAGAGCTTTCTCTTTTAAATATTAACGAAAACGTTACCCTTTCCGGTTGGGTGCAGACCATTCGTGACAAAGGTTTTATGATCTGGATCGATCTTCGGGACCGCTACGGTATTACGCAATTGGTTTTCGATGCAGACAGAAGCAGCGAAGAATTGCTTGCGAATGCCAAAAAACTCGGGCGTGAATTTGTAATTCAGGTTGAAGGAAAGGTAATTGAAAGAGCCAGCAAGAACCCGAAAATCCCTACGGGCGAGATTGAAATTCTTGTTGAAAAACTTACCATTTTAAATGAATCTCAACTTCCACCATTCACCATCGAAGACGAAACCGACGGCGGCGAAGAACTGAGAATGAAATACCGTTATCTGGATATCCGCAGGAATCCGGTGAAAGACAAGCTTATTTTCCGTCATAAAATGGCGCAGAAAGTAAGAAACTACCTGTCTGACCAGAACTTTATTGAAGTTGAAACACCTGTTCTGATTAAATCTACACCCGAAGGCGCACGCGATTTCGTGGTGCCAAGCCGGATGAACCCGGGACAGTTTTATGCGTTGCCGCAGTCGCCACAAACCTTTAAACAATTATTGATGATCGGCGGAATGGATCGGTATTTCCAAATTGTAAAATGTTTCCGTGATGAAGATTTACGAGCGGACCGCCAGCCGGAGTTTACCCAGATCGATTGCGAAATGGCCTTTGTGGAACAGGAAGATGTCCTCAAAATCTTTGAAGGAATGACGGCGACTTTACTTAAAGACATCACCGGAAAAGAATTCGGCAAATTCCCGAGAATGACCTTCGCCGATGCGATGCAGAAATACGGAAACGACAAACCAGACATCAGGTTTGGGATGGAATTTGTGGAGGTAAACGAACTGGTTAAAGGAAAAGATTTCAAGATATTCGACGAGGCCGAACTGGTGGTCGGCATTAATGCAGAAGGCTGCGCAAATTACACCAGAAAGCAGATTGATGAACTGATTGAGTGGGTAAAACGCCCTCAAATTGGAGCTTCGGGCATGATCTGGGTGAAATATCAGGAAGATGGTGTTGTGACTTCTTCGGTGAATAAATTCTACAGTGAAGAAGATCTAAAGAAAATTACTGAAAAATTCGGCGCCAAACAGGGAGATTTAATCCTGGTGATGTCCGGGAACGAAAATAAAGTACGAACCCAACTTTCAGCATTAAGAATGGAATTGGGTAACCGGTTGGGATTAAGAAACCCGAAAGAATTCGCGCCACTTTGGGTGATTGATTTCCCACTTTTGGAATGGGACGAAGAAAGCGGCAGATACCACGCCATGCACCATCCGTTCACCTCTCCAAAGCCGGAAGATGTGCATCTTCTGCAAACCGAGCCGGGCAAAGCAAGGGCAAACGCGTATGATCTGGTGTTAAACGGTAACGAAATTGGCGGCGGTTCGGTAAGGATTTTCGATAAAGACCTGCAATCGAGGATGTTCGACCTGCTTGGTTTTACCAAAGAAGAAGCCGAAGCGCAATTCGGTTTCCTGATGAATGCTTTCAAATACGGTGCGCCACCGCACGCCGGTCTCGCTTTCGGTTTCGACCGTTTAGTGGCTATTCTTGATGGTAACGAAGTCATCAGAGATTATATCGCGTTCCCGAAAAACAATTCCGGCAGGGATGTGATGATTGATGCGCCGTCTACTATTTCGGGCGTTCAATTGGAAGAGCTTTATTTAGAAACAAAAGCATAAAAAAGACGGGAAAATCCCGTCTTTTTATTTTACTTTTTTTACTTACGCATCTCCGCAACCAAATTCCGGGTTGCTGCCTTAATAAATTCTTCAAGTTCATTTTTTTCTACCCCTTCGTAAAGTTGTGTGCCCATCTTTCTGGCAACTTTCATTTGATTCTTTATATCTTTTAACGAGAGGGTAACAATACATCCATCAATACACGGAGTATAATTAAAGTCGTATAACCCTGCAAATTGATTGTTTTTAATAAGTACGACTTTAAATTCAACAGTTGCACCATATTTTTTAAATGGCCCGTTAAAGTCATCTGCTTTTTCATTGCCATTTTTGTCATAATATTTATTGGTCTGATAAAGGACACTTCTATCTAATTTTGTTAATTCAATTATCAAATCAGTATCTGACTTTTTATTCAAATTTTCATAATTAACATTATTTTCAGTATTACCTATAATCTGATTAAAGAACTGCCGATCTCTTACAACAAATCCACTAGCCATTAACTGATTTTCAATCGCGTTATATAAATAGTCATTATTCTCTTTGTCCGTAACATTATTTGAAGTTTCTCTAACTCTAAGAACGACTTTGGGATTCTTAACAGTCGTAAGAAAATTACTAAGTACTTCTGTGGTTTGTACTTCACTAGGTTTCTGTGAAAATTTAATCGTTTTTTGTAGAAGAGCAGCTACTAACGACTACGCCAATTAATACGGCGAACATAATGTTTCTCATAAGATAAATTTTATTTTTTTAAAATTATTCCTAATTCCTCATTTACTATTACGGTTTTCCATAAGTCAGGGAAGTTTCCGTGGTTATCTCATGATTTATTATATAAAAGATATTTCTTTCTTGCCTGAGATATTGAATTTTCCTTTATGGATCGTTTAACAACACGAGCAATTAATTCAGCTAAATCGCGGGATTTTTCTATTTTTAAATAAAATTTATCCATGGCCAGATTGCTTTTACTTTTTTCCTTTTTCTTAACCGGTACTGTGTACGCGCAAAAACTCACGTCATTCGTGAATCCCTTTGTGGGCACCAAAAATATGGGACATACGTTTCCCGGTGCCACCGCACCTTTTGGAATGGTGCAGCTTTCGCCCGAAACCAATCAGGTTCCATACGCTGTGGACGGAAAATATAACCCCGAAACCTACCGTTATTGCTCAGGATATCAGTTTGAAGACGGGACGATCTTTGGGTTTTCGCATACGCATTTCAGTGGCGTGGGACACTCAGATTTGGGCGATTTCCTCATTATGCCGACCACAGGAAAACTAAATCTGGAACCCGGAAATATTAACGAACCTAAAAGCGGATATCATTCTGCTTTTTCAAAAGACACCGAAAAAGCAACACCGGGTTTTTATGAAGTCTTTCTCGAAGATTATGGCGTTAAAGCAGAACTTACAACATCCGACCGCGTAGGTTTCCACCGATATACCTTTCCAAAATCCGGTGAATCGCATATTATTCTGGATTTAATGTCGAATATTTACAATTATGACGGAAAAAACGTCTGGACATTTGTAAGGGTTGAGGATGACCAAACCGTCATCGGTTACCGCGAAACAACAGGTTGGGCGAGAACTAAGAAAGTCTTTTTTGCAATGAAATTCTCGAAACCATTTAAAAAGTACGGCAGAAAACGATATGAAAAGGTCGATTATAACGGCTTTTACAGAAAATTCAATGAAAACGAAAACTTCCCCGAGTTTGCAGGAAGACAGATTAGGGTGTATTTTGATTTTGACACGGAGAAAGACGAGCAGATTTTAATAAAATTCGCACTATCGAATACTTCTACCAATGGTGCTTTGAAAAATTTAGAAACCGAAATCCCGCACTGGAATTTTGATCAGGTTAAAGCTGAAACTTCTGAAAAGTGGGAGAAAGAACTTGCTAAAACAGAGGTAGAAACTTTAAATATAAACGATAAAAAAACCTTCTACACAGCGCTGTACCACACGATGATGTCACCGATTCTGTATGAAGATGTGGACGGGAAGTATCTCGGTCTGGACCAAAACATTCATGAATCGGAAGGATTTACCAACTACTCTATCTTTTCGCTTTGGGATACGTATCGCGCATTGCATCCACTATACAACATTATACAACCCAAAAGGAACAACGATTTTATCCATTCGATGATGGCGCATCACGACCAAAGTGTGCACAAGGCATTGCCAGTGTGGAGTCATTACGCCAACGAAAACTGGTGCATGATCGGCTACCATTCGGTTTCGGTAATAGCTGATGCAATTGCTAAAGGCACCACCAATATTGATGTAAACAAAGCTTTAATGGCGTCGAAAAGCTCATCGAACCTAAAATATTATGATGGAATTGAAGATTATCTGAAATACGGCTACGTGCCCGAAGATAAAAATGGCTACTCGGTTTCGAAAACACTGGAATATGCCTATGACGACTGGGC
>JAEZYN010000025.1 GCA_023419095.1 Bacteroidota bacterium
TCCATCACACCCAGTTTCTGCGTCAATTGATGGATGAAGGCCGTTTAAAAATAGAAGGAGGAACTTTTAAAGGAAAGAAAATTACATTCCATGATCCATGTTACCTCGGACGCGGAAATGGCGAGTACGAAGCGCCGCGGATATTGCTCGAAAAGCTGGATGCCGAACTTGTAGAAATGAAACGCTGCAAAACCAACGGTCTTTGCTGTGGTGCCGGCGGTGCACAGATGTTCAAGGAACCCGAAAAAGGTTTTAAAGACATCAACGTAGAGCGAACAGAAGAAGCTTTAGAAACCAAGCCTGCTGTGATTGCGACTGGCTGCCCGTTCTGCATGACGATGATGACAGACGGTGTGAAACATTTCGATAACAATACAGTACAGGTAAAAGATATTGCGGAATTACTGGCTGAAGCAGATGATCTATAATGAGAAAAAATGTACTCTATTTTTTAATAGTTGCGGGCGCGGTGCTGTTTATCTTAAACCTCTGGTCAGCAGATTTCCGTACGGATGAAATAAATTTCTGGAGTGCTGGAGCAAGTATCCTGATGATAGTTTTGGGTTTTGTAGAACTAAGAAAGTTTAAAAATGAAAATTGAAGAATCAAATGTAGTCGAAACGAATGATTACCGCGTGATAATTTACCCGGCGTCCCGCGCTTTCACGGCGATGGAGAGCAAAGTGATCACCGAAAAACTTTACGATTTTTTAGCCAATTGGGCTGCGCATGGTAAACCGCTTTCATCGTCTTTTAAAATTGAGAGAAACCAGTTTATCGTCGTTTGTGTGGATGAAGATGTGGAAGCTGCTTCAGGTTGCTCGATTGACGCTCTGGGCGGCGTGATGCGCGAAATCGACAAGGAGTTTCAGCTTGGTTTATTTGACAGGATGAAAGCGAGCTTCATGGAAGACGGTCAACTGAAAACAATGAAACTTCAGGATTTCCGGAATGCACTGAAAAACGGTGAAATTTCACATGATATTGAAGTTTTTGATTTCTCTAAAAACTCTTACCTTGCATTCTTAAGTGACTTTCTGTTGCCGCTGAAGCGCAGTTGGGCCGCAATTTACGTCAGCTAGTGCGCAAACAAAAAATGCGTATTTAAAATTTATTACCCTTTCTGCTTCCGGGCCGGAAGGGTTTTTATTAAAACATTAAAATGCCCAGAATTTTATTTCTTACAACCTCGCACCGCGATGATGATGACCGCATTTTTCATCATCAGGCAAAAGAACTCATGACACAAGGTTATGAGGTGAAAATCAGTAGCTTATCGTCGGACAATATGAGTAAGCGTGATGGTATTTTATTTGAATCAGAAAATATTCTATCACAATCTGTTAAGAATAAAAAGACATTTTTTCAGAAAGTAATTAGTGCTTATAAACCTGACTGCATCATTGCTTCCGAACCATTGGCCGTAATTGCCGCACGAGGTTACATTTCGAAAAATCATTGCCGAATTCTGTACGACATTACGGAATGGTATCCGTCAGACCGCATGCTGGCCGGATATTCGTCATTTTTGAGGCCAGTTCATTATATCAAATTTTCTTTAATTCAAATGTATGCCGGCTTACTAAGCCACGGATTTATCTTCGGCGAAAAATCGAAATTTTATCCGCTTGCGTATTTTTTTCCATGGAAGAAACGCATTCTCTTGCCATATTTTCCTGATAAAAAATTTATACACGAATCTGTTAAGGTTTTAAATCCTAAGAGAGTCACACTTTGTTATACAGGAACTTTTTCCAGAGATAAAGGCATCGATAATTTTTTTAATGCGGTAAATGCCTTGCGTGAAATGCGGCCTAAGCTTATAATTTCACTATTATTAATGGGTTCGGCGCGGCTTGAAGATCATGATTTTTTTAAAAAACTTACGGATCAGACAGTTGCAGATGAATTAAAGATTTTACAGCCTGCTCCGCTCGAAAAATTTACTGAAAATATTGCTGACGCAGATATCTGTTTTGATCTGCGGCCGGCTACCAAAGAAAACCACCGATGTTTGCCAATAAAGATTTTCTATTATGCGGCTGCCGGCAAACCTGTGATTTACACGCATTTAAAAGCTGTAGGTGAGCATTTGGATGTTTCAAAATTTGGCTTTACAACTGATCCACAAAATCCGCAGGAAATTGCGCGTTGCATCTGTAAATATCTGGATGATCCTGAATTGTATAAAAAACACGCGCAAAATGCCGTTTCCTATTATAAAAAAGAGCTGAACTGGAACAAAATCAGCGGATTATTTGTAAATTTCGTGAAGCAGTTCTCAGGTCAATAATGAAATCACGAAGAATTCTCGAAAGTTTTGCCGCACGCTTCATCATTCTGGGTTTGAACTTCGGCTTGCTGATTTTCACAACAAATTTTTGGGGTACAGAAGGCAAAGGGATCATTTCTCTAGTTATTGCCGATCTTGCCATTATCGGTTTTTTCAGCAATATTTTTACCGGAAGCAGCGTCTCCTATTACTCATCAAAATTCCAGGCAGAGCAGGTGGTTGCTCGCGCATACATCTGGTCCATCGTTTCGGGCGTTGTGTTCCCGCTTATTTTGTCTCTTTTGCACCCGATCGATTATTTGCCTTATCTTATCGGGCTTTCCATCAGTTTTTCGCTGCTGACTACGAATATTAATCTCTTCATTGGAAAACAGCAGATTGGTATGTTCAATCTGTTTTCCGTGTTGCAGCAAGCCATTCACTTTGCTGTGATGTTGGCGCTCATCTACTTTTTCAGCCTGCGCTCAGTGGATGTTTATTTTGCGGCGCTGATTATTTGTTACAGTGTACTTTTTGTTATAAGTTCTGCGCTACTGCTTCGCGGTTTTCAGATTATTAATATTTCATGGTCTAAAAATATTTTTAAAAATCTTTTTGATTACGGCTGGAAATCACAGCTCAGCGCATTTTTGCAGTTTTTGAACAACCGCGCGTCATTCTATTTTCTCGAATATTTCCGTGGCATATCGACTGTAGGAATTTTCTCTGTAGGCGTGGCTTTTTCTGAAGCTATCTGGACAGTCAGTAAAAGTTTATCTGTCATTCTGTATTCCGATCTTGTGGCTAAAGACGGACAATCTGACGCCATTAATAAAACCAAAATCTCGCTGCGCGTGAGTTTTATGGTGAGTTTAATATTTCTTTTGCTCATCCTGCTTGTGCCGGCAGATTGGTACGCGGCTCTCTTAGGAGCAGATTTCCTCCAGACCAAAATGATCATTCTGCTTCTGGCACCCGGCATTCTCGCCATCGCAGTTTCGAATATTGTCGGTCATTATTTTGCTGGTATGAACAGCCTCCGGATCCTCAATATTAAATCAGTTGTAGGTTTGGCGTTCACATTAATAGCATCATGGTTAGTGATTCCAAAATGGGGTTTATTAGGTGCCTGTGTTGTCACTTCACTGTCTTATCTGCTGTCATCTGTATTGCTTTTTTACCGGTTTTATCAACTCACCGAATTCCGCATAAGCGATTTTGTACTTTCCCGCACCGAATTCTCTGTTTTGATCAGAAAATTGAAAGAAAAAGCATCGCGAGCTGCTACGTAAACAATGCCCGAGAAATTCTATCTTTGTGCTAATGAAAAACGTATTCTTTCTGGCATTCCTGATCGCAATGTTCACCACCGCATGTCGTGGCGACGAAGATGCAGTGCAGAGGATCGACCAGGTGATTCAGCTTTACATAGATTCTGCCGGGACTGATATGCTGAATCTGAATATTGACGACGGCTACACCAACATCAGAATGAACGATGTTTACGGCCTGACCGATAACGCACCTGTTAATTTTACTTTAAAAAAAGACGTTGACACAATTTATTATATCGAATATGTAGCCGGTGCGCGGCGTATTCTGACGGACTCGTCAGCAGTTTTGAAAGTATATGAATCGAAAATTGCTTTGTTTTTAACTAAAAGACTTACAGACAGCACCAACGTTATCATTAATGATACGCTAACGCTGCAATATAAATCGACCGCCGAGGTTTTCGAGATCGACGAAGTATATTATAACGGAATATTAAAATTCAAAAAAACTGAAGGTGCGCCTAATATAGTGCAGGTTTCCAAATGATTTGGCGTAAAAGTATTAGGCCTAAATAGCTTAAATTTGCAGACAATTAAAGGGTTATTGCCCAGAATTAGAAAAACTTATCTTAAAAATAATCACATCTCTAAATGTTACAGGTCAATCTACTGCGCGAAGAGCGCGAACGTGTTTTGGAAGGTTTAAATAAAAGAAATTTCCGCCAGTTGAATCTGGTTGACGAAGCCATTGCCACCGATGATGAGCGTAAAAGTCTTCAATCTGAACTTGAACTGAATCAGACCGAAATGAACAAAATTTCGAAAGAAATCGGGATGTTGATGAAAGATGGCAAAAAAGACGAAGCCGAAACTGCCAAAGCACGGACGGCTACTTTTAAAGAAAATGCACAGACACTGCAGCAGAATCTGAAAGATGCGGAGAGCAGACTTCTGGATATTCTTTACCAAATCCCAAATATTCCATACGAAAAAGTAGTTGCCGGAACGTCTGCTGAAGATAACGAGATCGTGTACCAATCGCATGACGTGCAAGGTTTGGGCGAAGGCGCAATTCCGCATTGGGAACTGGCAAAAAAATACAACCTGATAGATTTTGAATTGGGAGTGAAGATTGCGGGTGCCGGTTTTCCTGTTTATTTTGGGAAAGGTGCGAGGTTGCAGCGTTCATTAGTTCAATATTTTCTCGATAAAAATACAGATGCCGGCTATCTTGAAGTGAATCCGCCACATGTGGTGAACGAAGCTTCCGGCTACGGAACAGGGCAGTTACCGGACAAAGAGGGCCAAATGTATTTTGCAAATGAAGACAATCTTTATTTAATTCCGACAGCCGAGGTACCGGTGACCAATCTGTACCGCGATACTTTATTGGAAGAAAAAGATTTACCTGTTAAAAACACGGCATTCTCGCAGTGCTACCGCCGGGAGGCAGGAAGTTACGGTGCGCATGTTCGCGGTCTGAACCGTTTGCACCAATTTGAAAAGGTGGAAATTGTACGTCTTGAGAAACCTGAAAATTCTTACGGTGCCCTTGAAGAAATGGTTGAGCACGTAAAAACACTGCTGACGGATCTGGAACTTCCGTTCAGAATTCTGAGACTTTGCGGTGGCGACATGGGCTTCACATCTTCTATGACTTATGATTTTGAAGTCTGGAGTGCCGCGCAGGAAAAGTGGCTGGAGGTTTCGTCTGTTTCAAACTTTGAAACTTTTCAGGCAAACCGTCTGAAATGCCGTTACAGGACAGACGGAAAAACCCAGTTAGTTCATACGCTGAACGGTTCTGCTCTTGCATTACCGCGAATTATGGCCGCCATTCTAGAAAACAATCAGACTGCTGACGGAATCAAAATCCCGGCGAAGATTGCTGCGTATACCAAGTTTGACCTGATTAACTAAGGAAATTAACACTCGAAACAAAGCCACCTTTTTTTAGGTGGCTTTGTTGTTATTGAGTTGTAACAATAATTTTCCTGTCTTTGTCTGTAAGCGCGCGTCCCTCATCGAGAAGATCATTTGTGCGGACATTTATTTTAATTGTTTTATCGTCGATTTGTTTTACGAAATCGTGTTTACCGCTAATTGAAGTGATCGGCCGCTGAAATTTCATGGTGCTTGTGAAATTCATATTGAACATTTTCATCATGCCGAGCATTCCCTGCGCCATCTGTTTGCCGTAAACTTCCAGCGAATCACTTTTGGTTTTGGGTATAGTAGTTTTTTCGGAACCTGAACTTTTGCTCATTTCACTGAGGAATTCTGTAGTGTTAAATTTCTGCGTGTCTATTATTAAAGTTTTGCCATCCCATTTTGCAATGTCCTGCAGCGGAAGATTTTTAAGCTGTTTGTTCTGCGCGAAAAGACTCGCTAATTCGCGGGGCAGCAGTTTGTCGTACTTTAAAGACAATCCGTAAACTTGGCCTTTGTCTTTGTTTATTTTTAAAAACATCTTTTGCAGAACTTTTACTGAATCTTTGTTTAATGTTATTTTTCCGTTTTTTTGAATGTCATAAAGGCTTTTCCAGTCCGTAGACAGGTTGCTGAACGTTTTGGAATCCGCAAGATCGTCCGAGGCGGCGCTCATCGCACTCAACATTCCCAAGGCACTTTGGTCCATCAGAATATTCGATTCCATGCTGGTTGCGGAGTCTTTATAGTATGTTGTTTCGGTATTTACGGAGCACGATTGCAGTAGGATTACAGATAGCGCAATAACCCACATCTTTAGATTTGTCATCTTTAATACAATTTTGTGTTCTTTTGATTCAAAAGTTGTACCTAAGTTGGCTGCGATTTTTGGTGGTGCTAAAGTTATCCCAGTAAATAATCTGGAAGAATTTCTCCAGGTTTACCGTCATCATTAAAGTAAAGACACAAGAATATTGATGCGCGTTTTTGTCAAAATTGATACTTTTAAACTGTACAGAATTGAAAATTAACGCTCCTCTACCGGCGGTTTACCGAAGTAGTATGCAAAAGCACGATTGTTCTTCGATTCAATATGGCCGATGCCTGTAGACGGATCTTTCAGTGAAGTAATACTGACCGTAACTGCGGAGTTATCGGTCGAATTCTGCTGTGCGCCAAAAAACAAAGAAAATAGTAGGAAAAAGATTATTTTAAAATTCATCAGTCACTTTTCCTCAAAAGTACACCATTAATGACAACTCTCATGGTCACCGTGGTGATGCGCGTCCGAATCATTGTGATGGATTTGCAGTGATTCTTTCTTTGGGGATAGGTAAGGAATGCCCATTTCCAGGCCGCGTACAACGAAAAGTCCGCCGAGAACGACCATCATCACCGGAACGAATTTTAAAATCTTAATTCGGAAGGCGGCTGTCATCAGATTGCCGGCTAAAACCACCGCGAACATGAAAGGAAGCGTCCCAAAACCGAAAAGTGCCATGAAGACCGCGCCCTGCCAAATTCCGCCTGCAGCGAGACTGGCGGTGAGCGCCATATAAACCATTCCACAGGGTAAAAAACCGTTCAGTACCCCGGTTGTGAATCTTGAGCGGTAATCTGCTTTCTGAAGAATTTTGCCGAGATTTTTTTTGATTTTAAATAAAAACGTAGAGAAAAATGGAATTTTAGATGCGAAATTTTTTCCGCCGAACGAAAACAGGGCCATCACGATCAGCACGACTCCAACACCCACTGTGAGATATTGTTGAAAGCCTGCCAGTTCAAAGCCCTGACCTACGATTCCGAGAACTGCGCCTAAAAATGCATAGGTGACGATTCGGCCAAACTGGTACGTAAGATTTTGGAGATAGTAATTTGTGGCCTGTTTTTTCGTTAAACCCAATGACAGCGCGATCGGTCCGCACATCCCGATGCAGTGGAAACCTGAGGCGAAACCCAAGGCGAGCGCCGCAAAAAGCAATGTCAGTTCCATAATACGTCGTAATCTACCTGATATGGTTTTTTATTTTTTTGCCATTTAAGTTTCAGTGTGTAAGAACCTGCAACGATAACTTTACTTGGTATCGTAAACTTCTGCTGGCTGTTCAGCGAGATTTTTTTATGCACATCGAGATTGGAATCATCTGTGCGGAAAAGATCGAAATTTACCTGCTGATCATCCGGTACTGCACTTTGCGGGAAGGTGATAGTTATGCCTTCGCCGGTTTGCTGATATACCGGTTTTTCCGGCAAATCCTCAGCATTGGTTTTCGCGTCGATAACGTCCTGGTAGGTAAGTTCGTCCTGATAGTAGTTATCGGAAACGAGTTCAGAATTCTGCATTCCGTTTGAAAAAACAAATATAAGGAACAGGATAAATGCGATGAATGAGCCAAGAGCCAGCACTACGCCGTGTCCCCAACTGATATTTTTGAACATGATTTTTATTAAAATTGAAGTGAAAACGGACCCTCAAAATAGGTTTCGAACGAATCTAAAAGTTCCCCTTTCTGATCATAAACGCCAATTTTGACATTTTGTTTTGAAAATTTGATTTCGTTTTCCGGGAAACTGATGTTCACGGTACCTTTGGTCATCTGGTCACGTTTGAGTAAAATTTTATTGTCTGAACTCAGCGTGATGACGCCGTGCGCAGGTTCAATTATTTTTATAGTTACCAGCTGATCTTCATTTGACTTGTTAAGGAAGGTGTAGTTGTAAGTGTTAGTGATCTTCCCTTCACGAATAAAATAGGTTGTTCCCGCAGGTTTGATAAATTTGGCTTCCATACTTCCGCGGTTGGTTAAAAGGAAACCTAAAAAACCTACCAGAAGAAGCAAAACCACGGTATAAGCCTTCATCTTGCCGGTAAATTTGAAGGATTCTTCTTTTTCGATCTCATCTTCCGTCGCGTAACGAATCAGGCCAAGCGGAAGTCCCACTTTTAGCATCACCTCGTCGCAGGCATCGATACAGGCGGTGCAGTTTACGCATTCAAGCTGCTGCCCATCACGGATATCAATCCCGGTTGGACAGACTACAACACATTGATTACAGTCAATACAATCACCTTTTCCTTCGGCACGGCGGTCTTCGCCTTTGCGCCATTTCGAGCGGTTTTCACCACGTTTAAAATCGTAATAAACGTTGATGGTCTGTTTATCTATCAGCACACCCTGCAGCCTTCCGTATGGGCACACGAGCGTACATACCTGCTCGCGGAACCACGCAAATGTGAAATAAAATGCCGCGGTGAAGAGAATCATTACAAGAAAGCTTGTAAAGTTGTTCATTGGGCCTTGTTTCACCATTTCGAAAACTTCCTGGTAGCCTACGATGTACATGAACATCCAGTGTGTGATCACCAGTGATATAATGATGAATATCGACCATTTTAAAGACCGTTTCCAGATTTTCTCTGCATCCCATTCCTGACGGTCAAGTTTCATCTGTTTGTTCCGGTCACCTTCGATGAGATAATCTATCTTACGGAAAATCATTTCGAGGAAAATGGTCTGCGGACAGATCCAGCCACAAAATATCCGACCGAAAACTACGGTAAAGAGAATGATAAAAACAATGGATGTAATGGCTCCCAGCGCCAATATAAAGAAGTCCTGAAGATAAAATGGCTGACCGCCGATAAAGAACTGCCGCTCAACAAAATTGAGCATCAGGAACGGGTTGCCATTTATGGTTATAAAAGGAAGTGCGAAAAAGATAGCAAGGAGAAACCAAGCGACCACCGTTCTGTAATTGGTGTATCTTCCTTTAGGTTTACGCGGGAAAACCCATTTTCGTTTCCCCGACTGATCCATAGTTCCCACAGAGTCGCGGAAAGTTTCTGCTTCCACTACCTGGTTCTGACCGCCCTTCAAAAATTGATCATCCGACATACTACAAACTCATTTTTTTTAAAAACAAAAAACATAATCCGCTATTTTTTTTTATTTAATAACGCATTATGTTTAAGATTATATTTCGGTAGGAAAATTTATTATTTCTCCCACGCTGCAGGTTCTCCCTGCGGTGCTGCTCCGCCATTGGCGGGCGTTACCGGAGGTTGCTCCTGATTTATATGATAAACATAAGCTGCTACATTCTGAATATCGAAACCGGAAAGCACGTTGTTTTTTCCGAATGCCTGCATGGTAGGGTTGTTTTGGCTACCATTCTCAACCATGTGGAAAACATTTTTAAATAAAGTTTTTTCCGGTTGGTTAATCCACGCATTATCAGTCAGGTTCGGACCAATTCCTCCGCGGCCACCTTCACCGTGACAAGTAACACAGTTGGTTTTGAAAACCTCTTCTCCTGCTGCAATGTTGTCCGGGCTATATTCCGCGTTTTCTATGGTTGGCGGCGGTGTATTTTTCATATATTCAGCAATGCTTGCTGTCTGTGCTGCGTATTCTTCATCATATTCCGGCATTTGATGACCAAAATCTGTGAAGGAATAAGCCACGAGATAAACGACGCAATATGCAACGCCGAAATAGAACAGACCCAGCCACCATTTTGGCAGTTGGTTGTCGAGTTCCATGATACCGTCGAAACCATGGTCGATAAGAATATCCTTTTCCTCACTTGCAGACTGTTTCTTGAATGCACTTTCATAAAGTCCTTTAAAGTACGGAACTTTTTTCGCCTCCAGATATTCCAGTTTTTCCTGCTCTGTTAGGGTTTTGAATTTAGCATTTTCCACCAAATCTCCGATGGCATGCTGAATCATCGCAATGATGCTCACAATGATTACCGTGCCCCAAAAATAGGGTGAGAGAAGAAATGAGGAGTTCTGTATAAACATATAGCAAACCACCATAAGTAGCGCTACTATCACAAGAATGGTTACGAAAACCGGTGTTCTCTGTTTCATGGGTATTTAATTAAAAATTAAAAATTTTTGTCTTCGGTATCATCGTCTAAAGGGGCGTTGGCTTCCTCGTCATAAAATTTCTTCGGTCTCGAAAACACGTAGTATACAATTCCCAGGAAAAATATAAGGAACAATATTAACGCCAATGTTTGGTACAGGCCCGTATTTCCGGAGTTCGAAAGAATATCTTTTACATTTTGAGGAATCATTGCTTTACCTTTTTTAAATGTTTAGAAACTATTTCGTACTCGCCGTTTGAATTTCAGTTGTCTTGATGTCTGTCCCGAGTCTTTGCAGATACGCTATCAGTGCGACAATTTCCTTCTTCTCAAGCGGTGTGAAGTTAGCACCTTCCGCAGCTTTTTTATCGGCATAAGCCTTTTTCACATCAGCGGCTTCGGCGTAAATTTGACTTACGATCAATGAAGCCTGATTATCTGCCCATGTATCAGCTGAGTCAATCTGTGCCTGAGTGTAGGGAACATCAAAAGCATTTTTCATCAGTTCAACCTTAGCGACCATTTTGCTTCGGTCCAGATCATTAGATATCAGCCACGGATATCTTGGCATGATAGATCCTGCGGAGGTTACACGCGGGTTCAGCATATGTCTGTAATGCCATGAACTCGGGTTTTTACCGCCCTGTCTGTGAAGATCCGGTCCTGTTCTTTTAGATCCCCAAAGGAAAGGTCGGTCATATACGAATTCACCTGCCTTAGAATACTGTCCGTTTTTACCGTTGAACCGTACAACTTCATCACGGAACGGACGGATCATCTGCGTGTGACATGCGTTACAGCCTTCGCGAATATAGAGATCTCGTCCTTCAAGTTCAAGCGGCGTATAAGGTTTCACCGCAGAAATAGTAGGTACATTGTCTTTTATCGCCAATGTTGGAAGGATTTCAATAGCACCGCCGATCGCTACCGCAACAAAGGAAAGTACAGTAAGCAGAACCGGAGTTCTCTCCAGCCAAAGGTGATATCCTTCACCTTCTTTTCTTTTCTTGCTCACATTACCTAATGCAGGTGCCTCAGCAGGTACTTCCTTCTGGAAAGATCCCTGACGTACTGTCGCCACTACGTTGATTGCCATAAGAATAGCTCCGGAGATGTAAAGCAAACCGCCTAGGAATCTCATTTGGTAATAAGGAATAATTGCCGTTACTGTATCCAGGAAGTTTTTGTAAACCAAAGTTCCGTCCGGATTAAACTGTTTCCACATCAATCCCTGTGTAAATCCGGCGATGTAAAGTGGTACTGCATAGAAGATAATACCTAATGTACCCAGCCAGAAATGCCAGTTGGCTAATTTTACAGACCAAAGTTTAGTTCTCCACATGATCGGTAGAAGGTAATAGATCATACCGAAAGTCATGAATCCGTTCCAGCCCAATGCACCGATGTGTACGTGACCGATAACCCAATCCGTATAGTGTCCGATTTTATTTAATGTTTTCGTTGCTAAAAGTGGTCCTTCGAAGGTCGCCATACCGTAGCAAGTAATCGCCACTACGAAAAACTTCAATACCGGGTTTTCACGAACCTTATCCCAAGCGCCACGAAGTGTAAGAAGTCCGTTAAGCATACCTCCCCACGACGGTGCGATAAGCATAATAGAGAATCCGGTACCCAGAGCCTGTGCCCAACCTGGAATTGCCGTGTACTGCAGGTGGTGCGGACCCGCCCAGATGTATACGAAAATAAGCGACCAGAAGTGAATAATTGATAATTTGTAAGAGAAAACCGGACGGTTTGCAGCTTTTGGCAGGAAGTAGTACATCAGACCCAGAATTGGAGTCGTAAGTACGAATGCTACCGCATTGTGACCGTACCACCACTGCACCAAGGCATCTTTTACACCGGCATACGCTGAATAAGATTTCCATCCTGCAAACGAAAGCGGAACTTCAAGATTGTTGAAAATATGCAGCATCGCAATCGCTACCCAGGTGCCCAGGTAAAACCAGATTGCTACATATAAGTGGCGTACTCTTCTTTTAACAATAGTTCCGAACATGTTGATACCGAAGATCACCCATATCACCGTAATAAGAATATCGATCGGCCATTCGTGTTCTGCATATTCTTTTGAAGTGTTGATACCCATCAGGAACGTAATCACTACCGAAACGATCATCAGCTGCCAGCCCCAGAAATGGATCCAGGAAAGGGTGTCGCTGTACATGCGCGCTTTCAGCAGTCGCTGGATTGAATAATATGCACCAGCAAAGAAACCGTTACAGACAAATGCGAAGATCACCGCGCTGGTATGCAGCATACGGATTCGTCCAAAACCGAACGCACCCTGCGAATTGATCAGACCCTGCAGATTTCCGCTTTGCAAGCTTTTAATGGTGGTGTCATCGGTTCCAAAAATAAATTCGGGAAGTTCCGGATAGAACAGCATTAGCGCAGCAATAAGGCCAAGTAAAAATCCTACGAGACCGAATACAACGGTCGCATATAGGAATGCCCGCACAATATTGTTGTCGTAACTAAACTTTTGTGTTTCCATATTATTATTCACTTATTTCGTCTGTTTTTTTGTTTTGTTGCTCACTCTGTTCAGTGGTTTTAGTATCATTTTTTACGATTTCGTTATCGAGCAAAATGCGCACTGCGGGCGATTCGTCATCTTCGAACTGCCCCTTTCTCGCACTTATTATAAAGATGATTAAGAAAATTACAGCTACTGAAACGCTGCATAGAATCATTAAATATAAAATATCCATATTCCAGTGCAAATTTAGCGAAAAACCACTTCAAAATTACTTAAAATTTATGATAATATTATATTATGCACTCTTCGGGTTTAACATAAAATTAGCATACTCAATTATTTTAAAACTTAAGTTACTGATTGATAATTTATTAAATCTTCACTCCTACACCTTCTGTCGCTAATCTGTATTCAGTCTAAAATACTTCAGGCTTCTCCACCACGTACTTACGGAGGTGAAAGCCACTACTGTTATCGAACTGATGGGCATAATGATTGCCGCGAAAAGTGGCGACATATTTCCGCTGACCGCAAAACTCAGCCCGATGATATTATAAAAAAAGCTGATTCCGAATGTGATTTTCACAATCGACATCGCATCTTTGCTGAAATTTAAATAATCGTCCAGCGCGGGAAGTTTGGCTCCCGCCATGATGACGTCTGATGAAGGCGTGAAAGCGTGCGTGTCGTCTGCTACCGCAATTCCGACGTCGCTTTGTTTCAATGCGCCTGCATCATTGAGGCCATCGCCGATCATCGCAACCTTTTCCCCGCGGCTTTGTAACGTCTGAATGTACTTCAGTTTGTCTTCCGGGCTTTGGTTAAAAGCCATTCCGGCAGCGTGCGGAATAATTTTGCCCAGCGATTTTTCCTCAGATGAGTTGTCCCCGCTCAGGATATGCACAGCGTATGTCTTTATGTTTTTAAACAACTGATTTAAATTCGGCCGGTATTCATTCTTGAATACATATTTCGCCAACAGTTCATCATTCTTGCTGATATAGACGGCGGTTTCCAGGTTTTTTGGCTCCGCACCCACGAATCTCGCAGAACCTATTTTGTAGCGGATGCCGCGTACTTCCGCTTCGTAGCCTTTTCCGGCGGTTTCGGTAAAATTACTTACCGGAAAATGTTCGTCGGAGACGGGCAAAAACTCATACAGTGTTTTTGAAAGTGGGTGATTTGAGTTGTTCAGCAAGGTTTTAATGTTTTTTAAATCAAACTCATCCAACTCAGCGCCTTCCAATGCGATATTGGCTTTGCTGCTATGTGTAATAGTGCCGGTTTTATCAAAAACCAATGATGTGGCTTTAGCCAGTTTCTCAATAGTGAGTGTGTCCTTTACGTAAAATTTATTCCGTCCCAAAATACGCATCACATGTCCGAAAGTAAACGGCGCCGAAAGTGCCAAAGCGCATGGACAGGCGATAATCAGGATGGCGGCAACCACCTGGAACATTTTTTCAAAATCGACCTGCGCCCAGTATATGCCCGCGATCAGCGTAATTCCGAGTATGATAAAAGTAAAATACTTCGAAATTTTGTTTGTCAGCGTATCGAGGCCGGTCTCGTGTTTTTTAAACGCTTCTTTATTCCAAAGCTGTGTTAAATAACTTTGGTTGACGGTTTTGATAACTTCAAGTTCGAGCGCCGATCCCACCTGTTTGCCGCCTGCAAAAATTTTATCGCCCGGTTTTTTGGGGACGGATGCGCTTTCACCCGTGATAAAACTGTTGTCGATGTTGCCTTCGCCACTTATTAAAATAGCATCCACCGGGATAATCTCCTGATTCCGGACCAAAATTCGGTGTCCAACTTCCAGTTCTGAAAGCAGTACGTTTTCATGCTGACCATTAAAATCAACTTTAGTCACTGCTATCGGATAAAATGACTTGTAATCTCGGTCGTAGGAGAGTGCGCCATAAGTCCGCTGCTGGAAAAGTTTACCTAACAACATAAAAAACAGTAATCCGCAAAGCGTGTCAAAGTAGCCCGGCCCGTAATCTGTCAGTATTTCGTAAATACTGCGGCCATAAAGCATTATGATACCTAAAACGATAGGAACATCGATGTTCACCACTTTGCTTTTCAGTCCGTACCAAGCGGAAGAAAAATAGCCAGAGGCTGAATAAAAAACAACCGGCGTCGCCAGTGAGAATGTGATAAAACGGAAAAGATGTTTGTATTTTTCCATCCAGAAATCCGTCGTGCCCATGATTTGCTCGGCATATTCGGGATAGCTGAAAAACATGCCGTTCCCAAACGCGAAACCTGCAACTGCCAGTTTTAGAATCAATGAGCGGTCATATTTTTCCTCTTTTCTCTCGGCAGATTCTAATGTGATGACGGGTTTATAACCCAGATTCGTAAGGAATTTTGCGAGATCGCTGAGTGGAAGTTTATTAGAATTAAATGAAATCTGAACCGTCTTCCGCGTAAAGTTGACCTGAGAATATTTAATGTTTTTGTTCAGCGTGTGCAGACTTTCAAGAAGCCATATACAGCTGGAACAGTGGATTACCGGAATTTTAAAGTTGACAATTGTCGTATCGCCTTCCGAAAAATCTGTGATTCTGCCGAAAATTTCTGGCGTATCAAGGTAATCAAACTGAGAATTCTGCGACTCATCGGGCCGTATTCCGGACTGTCTGTTGAGTTCATAGAAATCACCTAAATTATTTAAGTTTAAAATTTCATAGACCGATTTGCACCCCGCACAGCAGAACTCTTTACCGTCAAATGCAATACGCTCTTTCACGATACTTTGGCCACAGTGGAAACAGTTTTCAGACATTATAGGGGCAAAAAAGAGATGCAAACTTATGACAATTATATTTGTGCTAAGGCTTTAAAAATGCTATTTTTGCTGATAAATGTCATAAATTATGTCGCTGGAAAAACAAAAGTTGATCGAGGAAAATCTATTACAAGTATTTAGTGATGAGTCGTTTAAAGAAATGTTGTCTGTCGATGATTATTCGCAATACATTAGCACTAAACAGAACCTGAAATTCCGGAAAGGACAGACCATCTTTGACGATGGAGGGACGCCGAACGGCGTTTATTTTTTGAATAAAGGTACCGCGAAACTCAGCAAACAGGGCGTGTACGGGAAGGAACAGATTCTGAGGTTCATAAAAGAAGGTGACCTAATCGGTTATCGTTCACTTCTTTGCGGCGAGCAGTTTCAGGCCAAAGCGGAAGCAATGACCGACGTGGAAGCTACTTTTTTGCCTTCTGATGTTTTTTTGCACATGCTGGAAGTGGCGCCCAAACTTTCGTTCCTAATGTTGCAAAAAATCGCTTTCGAGCTGGGTGAATCTTCAAATACGGTGACCGTTTTAGCCCAGAAAACCGTGCGCGAGCGTTTGGCAGAAATACTTCTCCTGCTCGAGCAAAAATTGGGCACGGATCCGGAAGGTTTTATCAAAATAACTTTAACCCGTGAAGAAATTGCAAACCTGGTAGGGACTGCGACGGAAAGCGCGATCCGGTTGATTTCTGAATTTAAGCAGGACGGCCTGATCGAAGCAGACGGACGTAGCCTTAAAATACTCAATCACGAAAAACTGATCAAACTCGGTCACGTGACTTTGTAGTTTTTAATGACTTCCGGTATATTTAAATTTAAATAAAACGACAAAACCTAATGTCAGTACATTCCGAAATAAAAAAAATCACCACCGAAACTTTGCGAAAAATGAAATTCGACAAAGAGAAGATCACGATGCTCACCGCATATGATTTTACGACTGCCAAAATGGTGGACGCCGGTGGCGTAGAATCCATCCTTATCGGTGACTCGGCGGCTAATGTGATGGCTGGTTTTGAAACGACGCTGCCGATTACTTTAGACCAAATGATCTACCACACGCAATGTGTTGTGCGCGGTGTACAACGTGCCCTTGTGGTTGCCGATCTACCCTTTGGATCTTACCAAAGCAATGCAGATAAAGCATTGGATTCCGCAGTGAGAATGATGAAAGAAGGCGGCGCACACGCCGTGAAAATCGAAGGCGGCGTAGAAATTGAAAAATCTATCCGAAAAATTATCAATGCAGGAATTCCGGTGATGGGTCATCTGGGCCTTACGCCACAATCGATTTACCAGTTCGGCACATATAAAGTGCGTGCAAAAGAAGATGCGGAAGCTGAAAAACTCTTGAGCGATGCTAAATTACTGGAAGAACTCGGCTGTTTTGCGCTTGTATTGGAGAAAATTCCGGCGAATCTTGCAAAAAAAGTGACAGAGAGCATCTCGATTCCTACCATCGGAATCGGTGCGGGCGCCGACTGTGACGGGCAGGTGTTGGTATATCACGACATGGTGGGCATGAACCAGGGTTTTTCACCTAAATTCCTGAGACGCTATCTGGATCTTTATACCGAAATTACAGGCGCTGTTTCACAATTTGTAAAAGATGTCAAAACCGCCGATTTTCCTAATCAAACTGAAAGTTACTAAATGAATACCAATACACAAACCATCCAGGGAATCCTGTCTATTGCTGCACTTCTATGCCTTATTGTAGGCTTTTTCAACCTGTTTTCGCCGGAAATCAATGACTTGCTTTACAACAGGGTTTTTTATATTCTGATTGGCGCCAGCTTCTATTTCCAGGCACCCACGCTCACGAACAAGAACATGCTTTACCCGATGTATGCGGCTGCCGCGCTGTGTATAATCGGTGCTTTTCTGCCACGGGAATCGCAGCTTTCGGCTATAAAGACCATCGGGCTTTTTGCCGGCGTGCTACTTTCCATCTTCAACCGTCCGCGCACAATCCGTAGAAATTAATACTCGCCGGATTTAAGTATTTCGTCAAAATAATTTGCTAATAATACCCGTTCAGCCTTCGCAAGATTGGCATCAGGATGCCGCGCAATGTAGGCGGGCAGCGGCATCGCGTATTCTTTCAGCGAATGAACACTGTTTTCGAGCATATTTTTTTTAAGATCGGGATTATAAGTACCCCAAACTGAAAGATTCAAATGCTCACGGCCTTCGTTGACATGATTTTTAATTGACCACGAAACTGGTGCTACAAAAGCATAATCGGGATAAACAGTTTCATTGGAATGGCAATCGTAACAGGCTTTTTTTAAGATTTTCTGCACAGCCGGCGGCGTTTTCATCAGGTTCACGAAATTTTCATCCTGTTCCACGGGTTTATTTGTGCGGTCGACCGGAATGAATTGAATCAATGCGAGGACGATTAGTGTCCAGTAAATAATATTTAGAAATACTTTCATTTAAGGATTAGCAGGTGTAGTAGAGGATTCATTAGAAGATTTCAGTGCAGGCTGATCTGTTGTGGCTTTTAAATTCCAGTTTTCACGGATTTCCCAAAGTGGCCGAATTTCAATTGATTTATCGAAAACATACACATCTTCTGCAAATTCTTCTGCTAGCAGATCTGCAGAATCCCAAATCCCGTTTTCATTGTTGTCAACCAGGATTCGGGCTTTGTAAGTTCCTGGTTTTAAAGCTTTAAATGTAAAACTTGATCCTTTGCCAAATGTGGAATATGCGATTTTATTGTTTTCATTGAGTAGCTGAAACCAAAATGCCTGTTCAGGCGCATTTTCTAAAGTAATGACCAACGTACCATAGTTCTCGGTCTTATCGGCTTCGAAGTCGAATCGGTAAGACTTGGGAAGCGAAGTGTAGAACGAACTCAGACTTTCGCGCGGAACGGTGAGCGAATATTTTTTTCCTTCTTTAAATTCACTTTCAACCTTCACTTCAAACGGATTATTTTCATTAATCCTTGCCGTGAAAGGCTGCGATATACTGTCTGAAACCAATGTCCATTTATCGGTCTCGATATTGTCGATAATATAGTTTGACGAAATTGTCAACTGATTCTCAGGCGGTAAAAGGTTTCCTTTTGTATTTGTAATAGTGAGTTCGTTTCGGGTGTTGTATCGGTAAAACAGGGACACAGAATCCTGTTTTGTGCCGTCGTCATAGCTGAAGCGCAGGTTCTCACTACCCGAAATGCCTACATTGTGTTTTTGGGCATCAAACCAAATATGCACAGAGTCTGATTTTGCTTTGTGCGTCACTTTGTAATCCTGTAGTTTTTGATTTAATGAGAGCACTTTCACGGTTTGCGGATTTCCCTCAAAAGTCATCAGTATGCCGCCCGGCGACTCTTTCATTTCCACATATTTCACGGGCTTGCGTGAAGGAAAGAGCGTCAAATTAAGTCCGGAAATACTTTTGTCAAGCGTAACCGGTTCCTTAAAAAATGCCACATTTTCTTTTCCCGGATCATATACAGAATTGGAATTCACATCTTCAAAAGCCAAAATACGGTAGCTGCCGGGTGAAAGATAATTAAGTTCAAAATAACCGTCCGGATCCGCTTTCGTGATGTAGTAAGGCTTCTGTCGGTAATCCATCGTATCTTTTGCGGCGTAGAGACCTACCACCAAATCCTTCTCTGCCGAAACTGAAGTTTCCTCAGCCAAAAGGTCTTTTAGTTCACCGCTTATATAAAGCTCATCAATTTTTTCGCCGGTAGAAAAGGCGAAATTATAATAGCGCAAAGGGTTTCCCTCATTATTATCCTGAATTGCATTACCAAAATTAAAATTATACGTGGTATTAGCCTGCAGTGTATCATCCCATTTGATGAGCAAATATTTATTCGCCATTCCGGAAGGGATAATTTTGGTCATCTTCCGCAGCGGGGGAGAAATAATCAGTTGCCGGTTGATGTCTTTTAATGTTATATACTCATCAAAATCGATCCGCAGTTCCCGTATGTCGCGCGGGACATTTACCCTTGAAGTGTCAATGTTTGAGCTTACCACCTGCGGCGGCAAGGTGTCACGTTCTCCACCCACAGGCGATCCCACGCGTGCGCACGAAAAAAGCAGAAGGCTCAGAAAGAGAAAGATAACTTTCTTCATTAAAAAATGATATTTCAGCAAAAATATGAAATTATTCGCTGTAAGGCCCTCCTGCATCTGCTTGCGGCATCGCAGCAGGAACGGTAAGTGCAGGTCTTTCCTGCATTATTTTTGCCAGTTTTTCTGTCTCAGGTGGAAAATCTTCAAAAAGTCCCGAGAGTGCCAGCGATGTGTAAACCCTCTGCGAATATTTATTTCCAATCGCAATTATGGTAACATTTGATTTCAGTAAATGTGCAAAAACGGAATTCGTTCCGTGCCACCAGCCATTATGGTAAGTGAGTTTTTCTCCGTTTCCAAAAATCTTCATGCGGAAGCCCAAACCATAATTATTCACGCCCGGTCTTTCATTGCTGTATGGCTCAAAAACCATTTTGTGAAGGTCTGCACGCAGGAAATTTTTAGCATAAAGTGCTTTGGAAAAGTTTAGCAGATCACGAGGCGTGGTGTATACATTCTTATCACCGTAAATCGCATCCAGTTTATCATAAGGATAGACTTTTGGGCCGCGCTGAAAGAATGATTTTGCTGCCGTAGCAGTGTCTTTTTCCTGAAAAATGTAAGTATTTTTCATTCTTAAAGGCCGGAAAACGATCTGTTGCATGGCCTCGGGAAACGGGACTCCGGTCACTTTTTCTACAAGCGAGGCAAGAAGCGCATAATTGGTATTGCAATACATGAATCCTGTGTCGCTTTGCCGCGAAAGTTCAGGTTTGTAGCGGATCAGCAAATTCAAAACGTCACGGTTTGTGATAAATTCTTTTGAAAGCTCTGCGGGCGCGGGCGTAATTTTATCGATAAAATACTCATATTTCGGCAGACCGCTGCGTTGGTTCAGTAAATTAAGCACAGTCACCTTTGGGTAAGGAAAACCGGGAAAATATTTGGAGAGTGGATCGTCAAGCGCGATTTTGCCTGCTTCAACAAGTTTCAACGTTGCTATGGCAGTCATCGATTTAGAAACTGATGCCACGTGCAGCGCAACGGTATCGTTGATGGGCACCTGCCGATTATCCTGGCTGTATCCGCGGTAACTTTCGTAGATTACTTTGTCGCCTTTAGCAATTAATAAGCTGCCCCAAAGGTCACCCTGTTCCCAAACTTTCCGGTAATAATTATCGATGACGGAAATAATCGAATCTTTGTTCTTCAGGCGGTTGTCTTTATTTTTAAAAATACCGTCAAGATCGATTTCGCCAAAGTTTGGCAGGTTGGTGGGCGGCACGGTTTCGCCGCTTTCTTTTTTACACGAAATAATAAGGAAGCTGAAAATCAGAAGTAGAAAAATCCTTCGGAATGTTGTCATCAAAAAGGCAGTTGAGCATAAAAAGTGACGCAAGGTAAGGGGATTTTGGCAGATTAAGGTATGCCTGGCGTCATAAAAGAATGTTAATTTGGCTGAAATTCCGCTTTAATCTTATCAACGATCACCTGCGCGAGTTTTTCTTTGCTCTGAACAGTCCATCCGGCAATATGCGGCGTAATGATCGCATTTTCAGAACTTAGGAGATATTGCAGGTCTTCGTTTACTATTTCTAAATTTTCAAATGAGGCTTTTTCAAATTCCAGAACATCAAGACATGCACCTTTGATTTTACCGGATTTCAGCGCAGCCACCAAATCTTTTGTATGGACATTTTTGCCACGTGCGGTATTGATCAAGTAGAAATTCTTGTGCATTCCCGAAATCAGTTTTTCATCTACAAAATGCAGAGTGTCCGGTGTTTCGGGCAGGTGAATGCTGAGTATGTCGGCTTCTTTTTTTAAATTTTCCAATGACACCTGGCGGGCGAAACCGTCGGAAATGTCGGGCAAAATATCATAAAAAATCACGTCCAGACCAAACCCGGAAAGTCTTTTTGCCACAGCTTTGCCCATCACGCCATACCCGATGATGCCGAACGTTTTTCCCAGAAGTTCATCGCCACGGTTTTCCTCCCGGCGCCAGATGCCTTCTTTTACTTCAAGTGATGAGATTTGCAGCCGGTGCATCAGCATTAAAAGCATTCCCATCACATGTTCGGCGACGGCATCACGGTTACCTTCCGGCGAATTAATGAGTTTAATCCCTTGTGATTTTGCAAATTCACATGCGATATTTTCCATACCGGAACCGACGCGCGCGATGAATTTTAGCTGGGTCGCATGTTCGAGAAAATTTCGGTCCAGCGGAATGCGGCTGCGGATTATTATTCCTTCATAATCAGCTATTTTCGCACAAATTTCCGCATAACCGGATTCAAAATCATTTTCCAAAACAAAACCCGCAGCTGAAAGTTGCCCGGTAATCAGCGGATGATTTTTATCGATTTGCAGAATTTTCATTTCCGGAATTCTAAGATGGCAATCAGTTTTAGTTACCGAAAAGCTTTTTTAATTCAACCGAATCTGCCGCTTTCATCCTCCCGGAAAGTATCAGTGAAAGTTCTTTACGCCGCAGAGCCGCGTCGAATCTGAGTTTTTCCTCTTCAGTCTCGGGTTCCATTTCCGGAATCGGGATGGGCCGGTTAAATTCATCAACCGCCACAAACGTATAAATACCTTCGTTGGTGTGTATTTTCTTCTGATTAATAGGATCGTCCAGCCACACGTCCACATAGATCTCCATCGACGTCGAAAAGGCGCGCGAAACTTTGGATTCCAAAACCACGATGCCACCTTCCGGAATAGGATGGTTGAACGACACGTGGTTCACAGAAGCAGTTACCACACGTCGTTCACAATGCCGTGCCGCGGAAATAGATGCGCAGCGGTCCATTTTGGCGAGCAGTTCACCACCGAAAAGGTTGCGCAGGGAATTCGTTTCGTTTGGCAGGACTATATTGGTCATTACCGTCAAAGATTCGGACGCTTTTTTTATTTTCCCCATCGTGTTTTTTATTTTTTTAAAGATATAGTGGTGTTAACTGTGCTCCGGAGACTGTCAACCGAACTCGAATCGGGAACATTTTTAAATTTTAATGAGTCGGAAAGCGGTGTCTTAATCACTGCGGCTGGTTTTGGTTTCGGAGTGTCAAACAGGGTGCGCGCGCCGAAAACTGTTTCAGGTTTTACGATACCTAAATAGAACAGAACCGAAAGAATTAAGATCAGGGGCAAAAGCCAGTAAGCGGAAGTCCGCAGCTGATAGTCAGCTTGGCGCGTTTTGCGGGATTTGGCTATTTTAGCCAGATTAATTTCTTCCAGCCCATAAAAATCCGGTGCAGTGTTTTGGAGTTTTTCACCCTTGAAAACAAGTTCACTGTCATTTAAATAAAACCTGCCAACGCCTTCGATCTCCAGACTTTGTTCGTTTTGCAGCGCAGCTTTCCAAAAACTTACCTGCTTTTGAATTTCCATTGCAGCCGCAGCCGTAGAAATTGATTTTTTGGACGCCACGAATGCTGTAAAATCAGTTGTCTCCGTATCATCTGAATCATCGAAACCGATTTCCAGACCTGGCGGTGAAATAGTTTTCGCGTCCGATTCTATCTGCGCGGGAATATTTTGAAAATAAAAAGAACCGAAACCCGAAAATGTAAGGCGGCTGTTGTTTTTAAGAAATTCTAAAATGAGAGATGAAAAACCCATATGGCGCAAATTTATAGCTTTTGAAGCACTTTTTCAAAACAAATAAAGACTGCTGTGATGCAGTCTTTAAAAATAATTAAATATAACCAGTTCTTATTTTCTGAATTTTACCGTTTTCGTGTCTTTACCGTTGCTCAATTTCACAATATATAATCCGCTGCGCGTTACGCCTAAATCAATGCCTGCTGCAGTACCCTGACCTGAAAAGCTCTTGACCAGTTTCCCGGACATTTCGTATACGGCTACTGAAATGTTACCTTTCATTGACGTGAAAAGTTTACCGTTTGCTACTACTGCTTTTGTCGCTACATCGTTCTGTGAAACAGCTAAAGCAACCAATGTTGTAGGTGTGAAACCAAAATTATTAGCCATCAGATCGGCCGACTGGCTGGTGGCGCCGTTTTGCTGATTTTTAAACACAAAACCCAGGTTGCTTACTGTAGTTCCCGTTGGAAAAACACGGTCACCGTCGGTGAAAATTTTTGTGTTCAGATTGATGGTTCCTACGTATGCATTCGCGGCTTCATTCCAGTTCATTTCTACGTTCGAGTTGCTCCAGGCATCATTGTATGTGGTACCGGTAGAATTGTCCGCCGCATTACTCCAAACATGCACCCAAAATGTAGGTATCTGGAAACCAAGGACTGTAGATAGAGTAGTCATTTGCCGCGCCGTAAGTAAGCTGTACGATTCCTGGGGAGTTGACCTGTACCGTAAGCTGACCGAACGCAGTGATCGACGCAAATACCATTAGCAATAAAGAAGAAAGTTTTTTCATAAATGTTGTTTTTTAAAATTATTGTGGTCAAAATTAATAAAAATTCAAACATTTTTGAAAACACGTGGAAGAAAGTAAAAATTTATTTAAAATTAAAACTCATTCCGAACATGAAATTTGTGCCGGCCTGCGAAAAATAAACGGGTCCGTCATACACATATCCGTTGTTTACATATTTTTTATTTAAAATGTTATTAACCAGCAGTTTAAAATCGATCTGCGAGCGTTGCAGATTAAGTCTGTACACAGCATTGAAATCAGCAAGAAAATAACTAGGCAAAAGTAAATCCGCATCTTCGGTGTTGCTCAGGTACTGGCTTGCAACATATTGGTTTTGAAGTCCTAAGCTAAAATTTGATGAGGGTGAAAAATTAATTAAAATATTGCCAATTACTGAAGGCGAAAATGAAATGCTGGTATCTCCCAACTGCTCAATTCCGCTATCTGTTTCTTGGCGGAAATCGAGATTTTTATTTTGGCTTAAACTTAAATTTGCCGCCACATTCCACTCTTCAGAAAGTTTCGCCGCCCCGGTAAGTTCAATTCCCGTGCGGTAGCTTTTTCCCGAATTTACGCGGATGAATTCGCCGATATTATTGATCTGCCCATTCAAAACCAATTGATTCCGATAATTCATGTAATAGGCGTTTGCAGCAAATGAAATATTTCCAAAAGATTTCTCAAGTCCGGCTTCGAAATCTAAAAGTTTTTCCGGCTCGGTTTCCGGATTTGCAAATAGGTCGTCACGGTTCGGTTCACGTTGAGCGACTGCAGCCGAAACGAAAATCTTGCCGTTGGGAATCTGATAATTCACGCCAGCCTTCGGATTAAAAAAGGTCCATTTTTTATCTAAATTTACGCCTTCATCATCGCCCTGCTGCACGACATCTGTATCGTAACTGATGTTTCTGAGCTGTAAATCTCCGAAAAGTTCAAATCTGTTCAGACGCAAAATTGCTTTTGCAAAACCCGAGACTTCGTTTTTAAGACCGTTATTCCGATAATATTCATAATCTGAAATTTCGGGCCGGAAAACATCACTTACATTTCCAAAGTGACGTCCGTAATACTGGTTTGCTACCGCCCCAAAATTGAGGTCAAGCGATTCAAATGTACCGTAAAGCGTCGCTACGGCACCATAAAAATCATTATCAAGCCACTTCTTGCGGATAAAATCGCTGCGCTTTATTTCATTTCCGTTTTCTGTGAGATTCGGCAAGTTGTATTTTGAAAATTTCGCGTCCTGCTTATAATTTTCATACCAGCCCTTGCCTTTTGTATAATGAAGTGTCGTTTCAAGCTTCCACACCGGATTGAAAATTTGCTCCCACAGAAGCTGATAATGATTTTGCGTGTAGTTATCAGTTTCGTTGTCATAAAATCCGACAATATTTTCCCACTCCGAATCATAGATGGCGCCGGACATATTGAATTTTGGATCGGTTTCCCAAAGTTCGCGGCTAATCCCGTTCCAGGCCTGATAAGTTTTTTCTTTACCGCCAAATGCCAGTGCACGGATTCGTGTATTGTTCTCTTCGAAAAGTAGCGCGAAATTATACGAATCCAAATTAGAAAAAGCCCGGTCGATATAGCCGTCGGAATGAATGTGCGTATATCGGCCCATTGCGGAAAGTTTGTTATTCCAGAATTTCCCGGTCCCGATTTCTGCCGAATATTTATAGGTGTTAAATGATCCGTACGAATTATCCGATCGCAGATAGAACGTATCGGCCGGATCTTTTGATATCACATTCACACTTGCGCCAAAAGCGGACACGCCGTTCGTTGAAGTGCCCACGCCGCGCTGAATGATGATTTGCGAAGCTGAGCTGGCCAGATCGGGAACATCGACAAAAAAGGTCCCCTGCGATTCCGCATCGTTGTAAGGAACGCCGTTCATCATCACGTTGATAGATGTTCCGCCCACGCCGCGAATCCTGAACCCGGTATAGCCAACACCGTTTCCAGCATCCGAAGTGGAAATGACCGAGGTTTGGTTTTTAAGCAGAATCGGCAAATCCTGTCCCAGATTTTTGAACGCTAAATCGCGGTCGACATTGATGATTTCTTTTGAGACCGGAAGTCTTTTGGTGAAATTTACGCTTTCAATCGTGTAAGTTTTCAGCGTGTCCTGCGCGGTTTGCGCATAGAAGAGTGGCCCCGCAGCGAGACCTAAAATAAAAAATCCTTTCATTCTTTTAATTTTTTTAAGATTAATTGAATAAAAGGGGCGACTACAATGTGCCAATAAATTAATTTGGAAAATCTAATAGTATTAAAATCACCAAATACAACTTTTTAGCATTCCCTAAACAGCATTACCTGTTCCAGGTTCATTGGGTATAATCTCAGCTTTTTACAGCACCCCTTTATTTTCAGTCGCGAAAGTACAAAAAATTTTAATATGCCTGGTTTTCCACATCAATGAAAAAATAATTCTGTCCGTCTTTTGTCACTTCGAAAAGTTGCGCAAGTTTCCAGCTGAAATTTCTTTTGATATCGCTGTATTCAAACGGAATCACGATTTGATTTTTTACGTTGATAACACCAAAACGGTTGTTTTTCACGGCGATGATCATCGGATTTTCCAGATCATCACCTTCCAGAATGTGCAGGTAATCATATTGCGGATAGATCGTGAACTGGCGATAATCGCCCGGATTTTCGAACCGTGAATCTTCGATTATTCCATAACTATTATTAAAGACATACGCATGAAACAGCTGCTTGCGGAACTCGTGCGGGCATTTTCCCAAATCGCTGTCGCGGTAATTGTACACGCGTTTTCCGGCCCTGTTGATCCGGTAATCTTTTCCCAAATACCGCACTGCTGCATATTTCGTAGACCCGAAAATTCTGACTTTTGGGTTTGTAGAATTCAGAAGCTGGCAATCTTCTGCAAAAAATCCGACATTGCTGAACTGATGCGGAATAACAACTATTCCTTCGGTATTGATAAAGCCAAATTTACCGTTTAGCTTTTGTGGAATCAGAAGTGAGCTGTTTTTATTTTTAAAATTGTCACCGCCTGCGTCCGCTTTTTCATTTTGCCCTGTAATTCCAGTTACGGATTTTTGCGCATAGATGTTTTCCGCATTTAAAATAATCAGAAGAATAAAAAGCAGGAACAATTTTGGACTTTTCATTTTTAAAAAATATGTCTAAAAAAATTAAAGTTCAAAAATAACTCTTTATAAATTTCTAAATATGGCAAACATAATAATGATGACTAAAACCACCAGGATTGCCCGATAACCGAAAAAATTAGTTCTGGTTTTCGGCCACCTTCTTTTGGCAAACTCACTATTAAAAAAAATCGCAGCAAGAATGTAAGGAATCGAGATTACAAGCAACGGATTATAGGTGAATGCTTCTTTAAAATTTAGATGAAGAATTGCATGCAGCGCCCGTTGCGACCCACATCCGGGACATTGCAATCCTGTGAGTGAGAGAAATGGGCATTTAGGAAAAAAGCGGTAAACCGAAGGGTCAAAACGATAGTAAAGGATCACGAAAAAAGCGATTCCCGCCACTACTGCCCAAGGTAAAATATGGCTTTTAAATTTATTCTGAAACTGCACCTAAAAAAGCTAATCCACCGAAAAGTACAATATACAGAAACACTCCCAGTACACCCACTAGTGCCGAGATCAGCACCATGGTTTTTGCGGTTTGCGCCGCGCGGTTTGCGCCCTCGATGTCACTCTGCGCAAATTTTCCCTCAACGCCGGCCGCATTTATGATCCCGACAATCCCGAGTGGCAAGCAGCAAAAGAGTGTTACCAAAATAGATTCTACCAGCCAGTTTTTTGGCGGGAAGCCTGAGCCTACAGGTTTGGAGCCAGGATTTTCATTTTTAAATTCCATGTTTATTTTTTTTTAAATGTAAGCAAAAATAGATTTTCCACATCGCTTCAAGACATTTTCTGTATGAGTAAATCTATTTAAAACCTAAAATTTTCGTAAATTTGAGTTTCCTAAACTTTAAAATAATACTTTACACATGATATTTGATTTTGATATGATTCAGTCGGTCTATGCGCGATATCCGGAAAGGATTGCCAAAGCCCGCGAAATCGTTGGAAAACCGCTTACACTCTCAGAGAAAATTCTTTATACACACCTTTGGGAAGGCAATCCGACCCAGGAATATGACCGCGGAAATTCCTATGTAGACTTTGCGCCAGACCGCGTGGCGATGCAGGACGCAACTGCGCAGATGGCTTTGCTGCAGTTTATGCAAGCCGGAAAAGCGAAAGTTGCAGTTCCTTCCACAGCCCATGCCGATCACCTGATTCAGGCGCGTGTAGGTGCGGAGGCCGATTTGCAGGACAGTATCAATAAAAACTCCGAAGTTTTTAATTTCCTGAGTTCAGTATGTGATAAATATGGAATCGGATTCTGGAAACCGGGCGCGGGAATTATTCACCAGGTAGTGCTTGAAAATTACGCATTTCCGGGTGGAATGATGATCGGGACAGATTCACATACAGTGAATGCCGGCGGCCTAGGTATGGTGGCAGTGGGTGTAGGCGGCGCTGATGCGGTAGACGTGATGGCGGGCATGGCCTGGGAACTTAAAATGCCCAAGCTGATCGGTGTAAAACTCACCGGCAGACTGAACGGCTGGACTTCCGCAAAAGATATTATTCTGAAAGTGGCCGGTATTTTAACCGTAAAAGGTGGAACGGGCTGCATCATCGAATATTTTGGTGAAGGTGCTGAAAGCCTTTCTGCAACCGGAAAAGGAACCATCTGTAACATGGGTGCTGAGGTAGGTGCTACTACTTCTACATTTGGATATGATGATTCAATGAGAAGATATCTGGCTGCTACCGGCAGACAGGCAATCGTAGATGCAGCAGATAAAGTGGCAGAACATTTGACCGGTGACGCAGAGGTTTATGCAAACCCTGAACTTTACTTTGATCAGGTGATCGAAATTAATTTAGATGAACTTACGCCACACCTTAACGGGCCTTTCACGCCCGATTTGGCAACGCCGGTATCGGAGTTCCGTGCCAAGGCAGAAGCCAATGGATGGCCGCTGGATGTAGAGTGGGCGCTTATCGGATCATGCACCAATTCCTCATATGAAGACCTTTCACGCGCAGCTTCTATCGTAGAAGATGCAGTGGCTAAAGGTGTAAAGCCAAAAGCTATTCTGGGAATCAACCCAGGTTCAGAACAGGTGAAATATACCGCTGAACGCGACGGTTTCCTCGATTCTTTCAGAAAATTTGAGTCAGCAAGAATCTTTACAAACGCCTGCGGACCGTGCATCGGTCAGTGGGATCGTGAAGGTGCTGAAAAAGGAGAGAAAAACTCTATTATCCATTCATTCAACAGAAACTTTGCAAAAAGAGCGGACGGTAACCCGAATACGCATGCTTTCGTAGCTTCGCCTGAAATGGTGGCTGCGATCGCGATTTCAGGTCGTCTGGATTTTAACCCAATCACAGATACGCTGACAAACCAGAATGGTGAACAGATCCGTTTGGATGAGCCTAATGGTTTTGAATTGCCTGCTAGAGGTTTTGATGTAGCCGACAATGGTTACCAGGCGCCTTCTGAAGACGGTTCACAAGTACGTGTAGACGTGAACCCGACATCTGACAGACTGCAGTTGCTTACACCTTTTGAGCCGTGGGACGGTAGAAATATTACAGGAGCGAAACTTTTAATCAAAGCTTTCGGAAAATGTACGACAGACCATATTTCAATGGCCGGGCCTTGGTTAAAATACCGGGGACACCTTGATAATATTTCCAATAATATGCTGATCGGCGCCATCAACGCGTACAATATGGAAACCAACAGCGTGAAAAACGGTCTCAACGGCGAATACGATGAGGTGCCAAATGTTGCGCGTGCATATAAAGCAGCCGGCATCCCAACCATTGTTGTGGGTGACCAAAACTATGGTGAAGGTTCGTCACGTGAGCACGCAGCCATGGAGCCAAGACATCTTGGTGTTCGTGCTGTACTGGTGAAGTCTTTTGCGAGAATTCATGAGACCAACCTTAAGAAGCAGGGAATGCTTGCGCTGACTTTCGACAATGTGGAAGATTATGATAAGATTTTCGAAGATGACACGATCAACTTCCTCGATTTGGATCAGTTTGCACCCGGACGCCCGGTACAGCTCGAGTTTCAGCATGCCGACGGAACGAAGGACATCATAGTTGCAAACCATACGTACAATGCGCAGCAAATTGGATGGTTCAGAGCAGGTTCAGCTTTAAATCTGATCGCACAGGAAGCCAAAAACGGTTTGTAAAATTTTATTCAAGACCTACAAATAGAAGCCGCGCAGCAATAGCGCGGTTTTTTTATTTCTTGAAAGCAATATATTCTTTTAATTAACAATTAAATAAAATTTTAAATGCAGAGCCCCGGACTTGAAAATGAATTCATCAGAAACCGTCAGGATAACATTTCAGAAGTTAGCATACAAAACTTTAGTTTTAGCCTGCCGATTCCTTTGATGATATTTTCGACGCCTTTAAAGGAAATACTGAATTTTAATTTTAATCCTGATAAAATCAATTTCATATACGTCTATGCAGATTACCAAAAACACATTCCGCCAGATATAGACACGAAGGCTTTCCTGATGCTGAACCTTAATTCGCAGTTCATTTTGCCTAAAGACATTAAATTTACCATTAACTATTTCGTGATTCCGCGCAAAGCAGATTATTATTTTTTCCAGACGGTGAAACCGGTCGGAAATAATATTGATTTGACGCTCTGGAAAAAATTCATGAAAGACAGGTTGAGTGTCTCTGTGTTTGCAAATGACATTCTGAACAGTCAGCAGATGTCTTTCGGGTCACTTGCAGCACAGCCGAATGTGGTTTTAATGAACAAATTCGACAGCCGGAATTTCGGATTTCGGTCAACTACAAGATCCCAACAAGGAACAGACTGGCGAAGGAAGCGCCAAATTTGTTGAATCAGGAGAAAAAAGAAGATGGTGGAATGATGAATCCACTTCCGTAATCAGCCAAAAAAACCGTGACTTTCTGCACGGTTTTTCTATTTTTCGCAAGCCTGCCAAACAGCATCTTCTTTCGGAACGGGTGCGGTGATCACTATATTTTCTTTTGTCACCGGGTGGATGAATTCAAGTTTCCTGGCGTGCAGGTGTATTCCGCCATCAGGATTTGACCGCGCAGCGCCATATTTCAAATCTCCCTTTATTGGCACGCCAATTTTTGAAAGCTGCGCGCGGATCTGGTGATGCCGGCCGGTTTCGAGATCTATTTCCAGAAGCTGAAAATTATCCAGTTGTCTGATAACTTCATAGTTTAGGATAGATTCCTTCGCATTCTCGGTGGGTTTGATGAAGACGGTAGCCTTATTTGTTTTTTCGTTTTTCTGCAGATAATGAATCAGACGCGCTGTTTTCGGAATGTCATTTTTAGCCACAACTGCCCAATATGTCTTCTTTATTTCGCGGTCTTTCACCATTTTGGTCAGCCGCGTCAAAGCCTTGGATGTTTTTGCGTAAATCACGAGCCCCGAAGTTGGCCTGTCAATTCGGTGGACAAGTCCCAGAAAAACATTTCCGGGTTTCTGATCTCTTTCTTTTAGATGATTTTTGATAAGATCGAGCAAAGACTGGTCGCCGGTTTTGTCGCCCTGCACCAGCTGGCCCGTTTTCTTGTTGATCACTAAAATATGGTTGTCCTCAAAAATAATCTGATCTCCGATGTTGATTCTGTTTTGGCTGTGCATTATTTTCTTTATGCAATGATTTGAGGTAAATTAAGTTATTTCAGAAGATATTTTGAAAGAAAAATTTTCTGTGACTCGAAAGCGAGATCCTCTGTATTCAAATCCTTAAGCTGAAGCCAGACGGTTTCCGAAACTTCAGCCAGATCTAAATCCACCGCAAATTTTTCGGTACTTTCATACTCATAGAAAAGATCTAAAGTATTGTAAGCGATGTTGTTATAATGATAAACGTTTGGCAGACTGGCTAAATATTTCAGTTTAGAACTGTCCATTTTATAATTCAGTTCCTCAGAAATTTCACGCGCACAGGTTTCTTCTGCGGTTTCTTTTGGATCTACGAAGCCGCCGGGAAGATCAAGTTTGCCTTTCATCGGTTCTTGGTTTCGCCGTGTGAAAAGTATTTCGGTGCCATATTTAATTATAACCGCAACTGCGCCGGCAACATTATGAAAAAGACCAAAATCGCAAACTGAGCAACTCCATTTTTTTTCGCCGTCCCAAACCAGACTTTTGTTTCCGCATTTCGGACAAAATTTCAGCAACTTCATTCAGACTTTGTTTCGAGGATGATAATTCAGGATCACATCGCGCAGCTCTTCATTTTTAAGATGTGTGTAGATCTCGGTAGTGGTAATGCTGGAGTGGCCCAACATTTCCTGGATATAACGTAAATCTGCACCGTTTTGCAGCAGGTGCGTCGCAAAAGAGTGCCGGAAGGTGTGCGGAGATATCTTTTTATTAATGCCGGCTTTTTCGGTTAATTCTTTAATGATGATGAAAACGATCACGCGCGACATGGCGGAGCCGCGGCTGTTTAGAAACAGAATATCTTCGCACTTCTTGTTGATTTTGTATTTGCTGCGTACTTCGGCGATATATTCTCTGATCATTTGAGCCGTGTAAGCTGCTAAGGGCACAAAACGCGATTTGTCGCCTTTGCCTTCCACTTTAAGATAAGATTCCTTAAAATTTATGTTAGAAATTTTAAGGTCAATAATTTCCGATACGCGCAAGCCACAGCCATAAAGCACCTCAATCATGCAGTGGTTTCTGCGTCCTAAGTCTGTATTCAGATTAATAGCTTTGATGATGCGTTCAACATCCTGAAAGCTCAAAGTGTCAGGTAGATATAGTCCTAATTTAGGGCTTTCGAGCAGTGTTGTTGGATTGTCTTCACGAACTTCATCTTCCGCTAAATATTTAAAAAACGCTTTAATTGACGAAATCCAGCGTGCCTGCGAGCGTTCGCTGAATTTTTGCTTCGAAAGCTGAAACAGATATTCCTGCAAATTTTCATAAGTAATCTCCAACGGGCCAACTTCCAGTGTGAATTCTGCGTAGTTGCTCAGTTTCCGGATATCCCGCAGATAGGCATCAAGTGTATTGTCCGAAAAATTTCTTTCATACTTCAGAAATTTTTCAAAATCATCTATTTTTTCGTTCCAGGTCATCATGTTGCGTTCTTTAGCTTAATTGTTCTTTAGCGATTCTTACCACCGAAACTCCGTGTTCCTGCAGGAACTCTATTCCCGCATTATCAGAGTATTCGTCTACATAAACCACTTTTTTTATTCCGGCCTGCACGGCAAGTTTGCTGCAGTCTTTGCAAGGCGAAAGCGTAAGGTAAAGCGTAGCATCCATGGCAGATTGTGTGGAGCGTGCCAGTTTCAGAATCGCGTTGGCTTCTGCATGCAACACATACCAGTGGGTTTTTCCGGCTTCATCTTCGCAGCAGTTTTCAAAACCTGAAGGTGTGCCATTGTAGCCATCGGAGATAATCATGCGGTCTTTTACGATCAGCGCGCCTACCTGACGGCGCTTGCAGTAGGACAGTTTTGCCCATTCCATCGCCATTTTCAGATAAGCGATGTCGAATTTAGTTGGTTCCAAGTAATAGTTATTAAAATTCAGGTTTTCTTTTTTCAAGAAACGCGGCTACACCTTCTTTCTTGTCCTGCATCTCGAAAAGTTCTCCAAACGATTTTATTTCCGCATCAAATCCTTTGTCTGTATCTGAAAGATTGACGGCGGCGATGGCTTTTGAAATTGCCATCGGTGAATTCCGCGCAATGGTTTCTGCCAGTTCTTTTGTTTTTGCCAAAAGGTCTTCTGAACTAAAAACCTCGTTTACGAGCCCGATCTCTTTTGCCCGTGCCGCCTTAAGCATTTTTGCGGAAAAAATCAGCTCATTTGCCAAGCCTTTACCGATCAGTTTTGGTAAACGCTGCGTACCGCCATAACCCGGAATCAGTCCCAGTGTTACTTCCGGCAGCCCAAGTTTAGCATTTTCCGAAGCATAACGGATATGACAGGATAAAGCCAGTTCCAGACCGCCGCCGAGCGCAAAACCATTCACAGCAGCAATCACAGGTTTATTCAGATTTTCGATTTTATCAAACAGGATATTTTGTCCATTTCTGGCCAGCTGTTCGGCTTCCGCAGTACCGAAATCTGAAAATTCTTTAATGTCTGCGCCGGCAACAAATGATTTCTCGCCGCTGCCCGTCAAAATGATCACGCGTATCTGCCGGTCATCATTAAATTTTCCAAAGGCGTTGCTAAGTTCGCTGATAGTTTTGGCGTTCAGTGCATTCAGGCTTTTTGGTCTGTTTATAGTGATAACCGCGATTCGGTCCTGAATTTCTGTTAATATATTTTCGTACATATTGGTTAATCTCGTTGTTTAAATGTTTTATTCCGGCTAAAAGTGATGAATGACAATGAAAATTTTTAATAGAAACGTCTTTAAATAGAATGGCTCATCATATTGGCATCAATATTTATTTCAAGGCCGGTGGCTACCTTCATACCCAGTTCAATGTTTGCACGGAAGAGGTGGCAAAGCTGGCGATTAATAATATCTTTGGCTTTAGTGCCAGTGATCAGCTTCATGTCTTCTACGATGTTTTTAGTTAAAATCTGCCTTTCCTCTCCTGTTAAAACTTTTGAGTAAAACAGGCCGGGCTGCGTATAATGATCGGCTTCGGTGTCGTAGATTTTAGGTGTAAAAGTAGGATGCTGAGCCAAATCATCCGTCGGGTAAAGACGATTGGACAAAGATTTATTCACTGCCAACTGATCCGCGTTTAGACCCAAACGGTAGCGCTGCGCGTCCGTGTAAGAAAAGAGGCGCGCCTGCAGGATCCTGTCAGGTGACACACCGATGCCGGGAATCAAATTACCGGGTGAAAGTGCAGCCTGCTCGACGTCATCAAAGTAATTTGCGGGCATTTCATTGAGTTCAACTTCTCCAACTTCAATGAGCGGAAAATCTCCATGCAGCCAGACTTTAGTAACATCAAAAGGATTCCATCGGGCGTTTTTGGCATCCTCTTCCGTCATCACCTGTAGGGCTAAAGTCCATTTTGGAAAATTTTCAGTGCTGATGGCATTTAAAAGATCAGTTTGAGCAAAATCCTGGCCCACTTGACTACCTGAAAAAGCCCGCGCACCTTGCTGACTTATCAGATGAAACTTAACCCAAAATCTCTCTGAGTCTTTGTTGATCAGTGAAAATGTGTGCGTCCCATAACCGTGCATTTCGCGATAGTTGGCCGGAACTCCACGCCCCGACATCAGCATTAGAAGCAAGTGAAGCGATTCGGGATGCTCACTGTAGAATTCCCATTTTTTTTTAGCGGACCGCAAATTCGTCTGCACATCGCGGCTCTGACCGCGCATGTATTCAGAGAAAGTCTGCGCATCTTTAGCAAAAAAAACGGGCATATTGTTGCCTACCAGGTCCCAGTTTCCCTCGTCTGAATAAAACCTTAGTGCAAAACCCCGCAAATCCCGTTCAGAATCGGAACTGCCTTTTTCGCCATGCATCACCGAAAAGCGTGTGAAGACCCGACATTTTGTGCCCACTTTTGCGAAAAGTGAAGCTTTGCAATATGCAGAAATATCATTTGTCACGGTGAAAGTTCCGAAAGCGCCTGCTCCTTTCGTATTGGTCACTCTTTCGGGAATTTTGCGCCTTACAGACCGCGCTACGCTTTCATTCAGCAGCAAATCAGTCACGCCGCCGGCGGTGTGTGTAATCTTCTGAGAATCATTGAAGTTATGGTCAGGGTTCATGAGTAAAAATTAAACTATAAATTTACGGAATTTGAAACTGAAAGTGGCAGAAATTAATGAAAATAGATAAAACAGCTTACATTTGCAACAGATTAATCTATCTTATATGAACATTCAGCAATTGGAGTATCTTATCGCCGTGGATAAGTTTAAACATTTTGGGCGTGCCGCACAGTCGTGTTTCATCACTCAGCCTACACTTAGCGCCATGATACAGAAATTTGAAGAAGAGCTGGATGTGAAAGTTTTTGACCGAACAACTCATCCAATAAGAACCACCGATGTGGGCGCGCATATTATCGAAGATGCTAAAAAAGTAATCGATGCCGTTAACGAACTGCGTAATAAGGCAAGTCTGCTCAATAATGTGCTCGCCGGAAAAGTTAATCTGGGCATTATCCCGACAATTTCAGGCTATATTTTGCCATTTGAGATTTTTGATTTTTTACAGGAGAATCCGAAAATTGAGTTGGATGTGAAGGAAATGACAACGGATAACATTATCAAGTTGCTCAAATCCGGCGAGCTGGATGCGGGCATCATTTCTACACCATATGATTCCGCGAACGAGTTCTTCCAGGATTTTTTGTTTAATGAGGAACTGATGATTTACTCGTCCGACAATCACAGCAAAGATACTTTTGTGTTGCCGGAAGAAGTGAACAACAGTAAAGTTTGGCTTTTGGAAGAAGGAAATTGCCTCAGGACGCAGTTCGAGAACATCTGTATGCTGAAAGAAAACTCTTTAAAACCGCAAAATTTGGAATTTTTAGCTTCGAATATCAGCACGTTGGTCCAGATGGTGGATCGTGTGGGCGGTCTTACCGTTTTGCCCGAACTTGCGGTGCCGCAGCTTTCAACGGAACAGAAAGAAAAAGTAGCGCGTTTCCGTAAACCTTTTCCGTTCCGTGAGGTGAGTTTAATTTATTACAAACCCACCTACAAACAGAAGATTTTGGATGAGATGGCCAATTCTATACGTAAGTCGCTGCAGGAAAAACTCAATTATAACCTGAGTCCAAAGGACTTTGAGGCCGTGCAGCCACAGTAATGTTCGGGTGGTTTGCTTTAATTTGTAATCTGCATTATTTATAGTAAATTTGCCTCCGATAATTCGAGAGGAAAAATTTGACTGATTGCAACCTCACTAAAAAATGCTAAAACAGAATTTCTATTTTAGTTTCTTTTGTAATCATTCCCTTTTTTTCTTTAGTATTTTAATTAAAAAAATTAAAAGAAATATGTCCTATTTATTTACGTCCGAATCTGTATCAGAAGGGCATCCTGATAAAGTTGCCGACCAGATTTCAGATGCGCTGATCGATCATTTCTTAGCCTATGACCCGTCTTCGAAAGTAGCTTGTGAAACATTGGTTACTACCGGCCAGGTAGTGCTTGCTGGTGAAGTGAAGTCCACGCAATATCTTGATGTTCAGGATATTGCTCGCAAAGTAATCAACGGTATCGGCTATACCAGGAGCGAATATATGTTCAATGGCGATTCTTGCGGGGTGATATCAGCGATCCATGAGCAGTCACCGGATATTAACCAGGGAGTTGACCGTGTAAGCGACGACGCCGATTTCGAAACCAGAGCCAACGCGCAGGGCGCCGGAGACCAGGGTATGATGTTCGGTTACGCAACAAACGAAACAGAAAACTACATGCCGCTCGCACTGGACCTGGCTCACACTATTTTGCGTGAACTTTCGGCTTTAAGACGAGAAGGCAGCGCTATTTCCTATTTAAGACCGGATGCAAAATCGCAGGTAACTATAGAATATTCTGATGATCATAAGCCGATCCGCATAGATTCTATCGTAGTTTCTACACAGCACGACGAGTTTGGAAGCGAGGAAGCGATGCTTGCTAAAATCGAAAAAGATATCATTGAAATTCTGATCCCAAAAGTGAAAGCAGCGCAAAAGCGCGAAGTTCAGGAACTTTTCAACGATCAGATCAAATATCACATCAACCCAACCGGAAAATTCGTTATCGGCGGGCCGCACGGTGATACGGGTCTTACGGGCCGAAAAATTATCGTAGACACTTACGGCGGCAAAGGTGCGCACGGCGGAGGCGCATTTTCAGGGAAAGATCCTTCGAAAGTGGACAGAAGTGCGGCTTACGCTGTTCGTCATATTGCAAAAAATCTGGTTGCCGCAGGTGTTGCGGATGAGGTTTTGGTTCAGGTATCCTATGCAATCGGTGTTGCGGAGCCTTGCGGACTTTTCGTAACAACTTATGGTACATCAAAAGTGGATTTTACAGATGGTGAAATTGCGGAGAAACTGAAGCAGATCTTTGACCTTAGACCCTATGCAATAGAGCAAAACCTGAAGTTGAGGAATCCGATTTACTTTGAAACCGCCTCTTACGGACACATGGGAAGACCGCATTATGTGGCAAGCAAAACTTTCAACAAAGGCAGACAAAATGAAAAAACCATCGAAAACCTTGAATTTTTTACGTGGGAAAAACTCGATAAGGTAGACGAAATAAAAAAAGCATTTGGGCTTTAATTACCATTAAAAAACTGAACTGCTTTACCAGATTGTGTAAAGCAGTTTTTTTATCTTTACCGCTTACATCAAATTATAAAAATGGCTAAATACTGCTTAGTTCCTGTCTTCCTGCTCATGTTCTGTACGCCGCTTCTGCGTGGCCAGATGGCCGTTCACCGCCTTCTGCATGCAGGCTACGTTTATCAGAACCAATCTTTCGGTGAAATAGGTGGCCGTCTCCTTTTTCTGGAAAATGATGATGTGGTTTACAGGTTTGGAGCTTCAGCTTTAATGGGTTCAGCGAATGGTGAATTTGCCATCATGCCCAAAGTTCAGGGCGATATTCTGTTGAATTTTGAAAGGAATGTTGATTTTTATCACGCTTATTACTTTTTGGCCGGCGCGGAAATAACCACTAAATATGCGGCTCCGAAAATTGGTGCAACCCTTTTCGGTTTGATCGACGTGACCGGTGGATATGCGTTTCCATTAGATAAAAAAGGAATAAACGGCAAAGAACTGAAAGGTTTCAATTTTAATTTTACGGTGAATCTTCCGCTCGTCATGTTGCAGGATTTGAGCCGATAATTAATTTTCTTTAAAAGATTCAAAAAAATTAACAGAGTATTAACTTTTTTATTTACTTTTACACACCTAATTCAAACACACGCTATCGATTAAATAACTCTACTTCTGAAAAAACCGGAATACGGAAACCAACTCGTTCAGTTGGCAGCAATTCGGTTCCTAAATTGAAGCAAGTTATGAAAACACATACTGATAGCCAGCTGATCTCAGATTACCGCAGCGGTAACGAAAAATCGCTCGCCGTACTGATCGAAAGGCACCAAAAAGATCTATTTTCTTTTATTTTCTATAAACTGATGGATGAAGAGTTGGCTAACGACATCTTCCAGGACACTTTTATGAAAATAATTGTCACCCTAAAAGAAGGGCGGTATAATGAAGAAGGCAAGTTCATCCTTTGGGCCAAACGCATCGCCCACAATCTCATCATCGATCATTACAGGCTGAAGAGCAAACACGTGAAAGTTTCTGAGACGTCTTATGAAAATGATGAATTCTCTATTTTTGACCTTATCGCCGGAAGCGAAGAAAACATTGAGGAACAGCTTATCAGCAAACAGATTAAGGATGATCTGATGAAGATGCTCGTCTACCTTCCCGAAAACCAGCAGGAAGTTATCCGTCTGCGTTTTTTTGACGGTTTAAGTTTCAAGGAGATTGCTGATCATACAGACAGCAGCATCAATACCACGCTCGGCCGCGTGCGTTATGCCCTTATCAACCTACGCAAAATAATGGATGAGCACAAGATAATTTTGACGCGCTGATACTATTTGGCAGTTTCTTCCGTTTTTAGTGAAAACCATTTAGCCTATGAAAAAAAATGACACTTTAAACGAAAAACTATTGAAACCAAAAAAACACACCATTGATTTTCTCCTGAGTTTTTCCAAAAGCATACATGTGCTGAAAACTAAAACCAAAAACCAGGTCGTGGTGAAGAACTAAGGTTTAATTTACCTAATTTTGTGCTGTATGAAGATGCAGCACATTTTTTTTGACCTCGACAATACACTTTGGGATCACCGCCGTAACGCGTACCTCACACTTAAGGAAATTTTTGAACGCGAAAAGGTTCGGGACAAGCATAACATCCACTTCGAGGAGTTTCACAAAGAATATTTTACAATCAATGAACGGCTGTGGGCGCAGATCCGTGATGGTGAAATAGATAAGGAACATCTGCGGAAACACCGTTTCTACGATTCGTTTCTTTTCTTCGGAATTGATGACTTTGCTTTGGCGCAGACGTTCGAGAAGAATTTTCTGGATGAAATACTCAATTATAACGATCTGGTGGAAGGTTCTTTTGATCTGCTGGAATATCTTTCAGACAAAGGCTACACGCTGCACATCCTTTCAAATGGTTTTGAAGAGGTGACGTACCGCAAATGTGAACTTTCAGGCATAAAGAATTACTTCAAAACCATCACAAGTGCCGATGAAATCGATGTCCGCAAGCCGAATCCGGAGATTTACGCGTATGCGTTGAATAAAGCCGGTGCAAAGATTGAGGAATCTGCTATGATCGGTGACGACTGGATTGCAGATGTGGAGGGCGGAAAAGCCTTTGGCTTGCAGGTGGTTTTCTTTGATGTCTTTAATGATAATTACGAAGCCGACGGCGTCACTGTCATTAAAAGACTGGCAGAGCTTAAAGATATATTCTGACGTTTGTAAAAATTCATCAGGACGTTGTGGTGAAAACATACGGGTCTTTTAAATAAAACATACGGACGTTTTAAACAAAACATACGGACGTTTTCGCTAAAACGTCCGTATGTTTTTTAATGCCTTATGGGA
>JAEZYN010000031.1 GCA_023419095.1 Bacteroidota bacterium
TCGACGCCGATGTATTTGCTGGCGAGAGTCATCAAATCCATGGGGATAAAAATGGTGCTCTCAGGTGAAGGAAGTGACGAACTTTTCGGCGGCTATCTGTACTTCCATAAAGCACCGAATGCCAAAGAATTTCACGAGGAAACTGTAAGGAAACTGGGCAAGCTGCATCTTTACGACTGTCTTCGTGCCAATAAAGCGCTGATGAGCTGGGGAATTGAAGGCCGTGTTCCGTTCTTAGATAAAGAATTCATGGATGTCGCAATGACGGTAAATCCTAAAGATAAAATGATCAATAAAGCCGAAGGAAAAATGGAGAAATGGGTTCTTCGGAAAGCTTTTGAAGATTTATTGCCCGAATCAATTGCCTGGCGGCAGAAAGAGCAGTTTTCAGATGGCGTAGGCTATTCGTGGATTGATTCGCTGAAGGATGTAGCAGAAAAAGAAGTATCGGACGAAATGATGTTGAACGCACATTACCGTTTCCCGCTGAACACACCTCAGAACAAAGAAGAATACCGCTACCGGACTATCTTTGAAGAACATTTTCCGAGTGAAACCGCGGCTGCAACAGTTCCGTCGGTTCCTTCGGTGGCATGTTCTACGCCGATTGCATTGGAGTGGGATGAAGCCTTTAAGAAAATGAATGACCCAAGTGGCAGGGCAGTAGTAAGTGTGCATGAGGACAGCTATTGAGTCTTTGAGTAATGGAGTCATGGAGTGTTTAAGTAATTGAGTGTTGAGAGTGGGGTTGCGGGAACGGAATGTTTAATGTTTAATCCAGCGCACAGACGAAATACCCAATTACACAAACACTCAACAACTCAAATACTCTAAACTCAACTACTCTCAACCCCCAGACTCGCAACTCCCACTTGGGTGTGCTTTTTGCTAGCTAAGCAATATGCCTAAGCTTTCCCAGACTTTTGACACGCCCACCAAAAAAATTCTGCCGTTTATCCTTGCCACTGCCATTTTCATGCAGATGCTGGATTCCACGATTCTCAACACTTCGCTGCCCTCCATCGCCAAAGACCTGAATGAGTCACCGCTCGATATGCAGAACGCGATTATCAGTTACGTTCTCACACTCGCTTTGTTCATGCCGGTAAGCGGCTTTTTAGCTGATAAATTCGGCACGCGCAAAGTCTTTATTTTTGCGATTGCCATCTTCAGCCTCGGTTCGGCTTTCTGTGCGGCTTCCCAAAGCCTGACGCAACTTGTCATTTCGCGTATAGTTCAGGGTGTCGGCGGCAGTCTGATGACACCTGTGGGCCGGCTCGCATTAATTAAAACCTACGATAAAAACGAACTGGTGCAGGCCATGAACTTTGCCATTGTACCAGCACTTATCGGTCCTGTACTCGGTCCGCTCGTGGGCGGCTACATGGTAGATTATCTCTCGTGGCACTGGATCTTTTTAATTAATATACCAATCGGAATCGTGGGAATTATTCTAAGCCTGAAAAACATGCCCGAATACCGCGCGCGTACCATTAAATTTGATTTTAAAGGTTTCATCATTTTCGCCTCCGCCTCGCTATTGCTGTCCATTTCGCTTGAATGGCTCGGCAACGCATCCCATATTACGCCTGTGCTGCTCATCTTCACGCTTGGCTTTGTGATGATTTATTATTATTACAAACATGCGAAGAAAACCCAAAATCCCATTTTTCCGCTGAATCTGTTCCAGGTGCGCACTTTCCGCGTGGGAATTTTAGGTAACCTTGCGACCCGGCTGGGCATCAGCTCGGTACCGCTCCTGCTTCCGCTCATGATACAGATCGCATATGGCGAGTCCGCCGTCATTTCGGGATGGATCGTCGCGCCGATGGCACTTACAGCCATGTTCGGAAAGTCATTTGTGCTGAAAATCCTGAACACCGTGGGTTACCGGCGCACTTTGATGGGCAATACCTTCATTATCGGATTTCTGATCTGCTGTTTTGCCATTCCGGGTATTGAGACGAACATTATTTGGTTTGTACCCGTTATCGCGGTCCTTGGTTTTTTTAATTCCATACAATTTACAGCGATGAACACCATTACCATCGCAGATCTGCGCTCGTCGCATACCAGCAGCGGAAATTCGCTTGTAGCCGTTAATCAGCAGCTTGCTATTGGTTTCGGAATCGCTTTTGGACTTATTGTTTTAAAACTTTTCGAAGCGAACACGATGGGGCAGACGGATCCGCACGCGGCTTTCCGCTACACCTTTCTGGTGGTTGGGCTTCTTACAATTTTGTCCGGATTTGTCTTTCGCAGATTGCATCACCGCGACGGCGATAATATGAAGACAGAAAATCTGCATTAGGCAGTAATCAAGCATAATTAACCTAAATCAATGTGTTCCATCATTTCTTAGCGTAATTTTGAGATATAAATTAGCTGCATTTTAACAACGAAAAGCTAAGTAGTGAACCTTTTAATAATGATTTAAAAATAAGAAAGATGAGGAATATAGAATTCGGCTTGATGACATTTGCTGATATGGAGCCCGAAAAAGAACTGGGAAAAGGGACCAATGCGCACAGAAGGATACAGAATTTGCTTGAGGAAATAAAACTTGCTGATCAGCTGGGAATTGATATGTTCGGCATCGGTGAGCATCACCGTCCCGATTATGCGGTTTCTTCGCCCACTACCGTATTGGGCGCTGCAGCTGCGGTCACAAAAAACATTAAACTTTCCAGTGCGGTCACGGTTTTGAGTTCAGAAGATCCTGTGCGCGTTTATCAGCAGTTCGCAACTGTGGATGCTATTTCAGGAGGTCGGGCAGAGATCATGGCGGGTCGCGGCTCCTTTATTGAATCTTTTCCGCTTTTTGGTTTTGATCTTAATGATTATAACGAACTTTTTGAGGAAAAACTGGATTTGCTTTTAAAAATAAACAGATCCGAAAAGATTACCTGGAGCGGAAATTTACGCGCGCCTATTCACGACTTGGGTGTGTATCCACGAGCCGTTTCCGGCGAGATTCCTATCTGGCTTGCGGCCGGAGGTACGCCGGCGTCTGCGGTTCGGGCGGCGAAACTTAAACTACCGCTCATGTTAGCCATAATCGGAGGTTTACCACGGCAGTTTACACCGTTCTTTGATCTTTACCGGAAGTCAGCCCATGAAAACGGAATCGCCGCAGAAGATTTACAGGTAGGCGTAAACAACCATATGTACGTAGGGGAAGATGCTGAAAAAGTAGCATCGGAATTTTTTCCGCATTACGCAAAAATGATGGATCGCGTGGGCCGAAGCCGCGGCTGGCAGCCAATGTCGCGCCCACAATTTGATTTCATGCGCGCGCCGGAAGGTTCGCTTTTGGTAGGCAGTGTAGAGCAGGTGGTAGAAAAAATCCTGTATCAGCATCAGTTGTTCGGTTTCACGAGATTCGTAGCACAATCGAGTCTGGGAACGCTTCCACATGAACTTACAATGAAGTCTATCGAGATTTTTGCGTCGCAGGTGGTACCGGAGGTTAAAAAAAGGCTAGGCGTTGGCTAATGGTTTTTTTTAAATTAATTAAATGATTTTCAAACCATAAATTTCATAATCCCGAATCTTCATATTTCTTAACTTTAAATAAACCTGCTATGTCAAATATTGGCTTAATCATCGAAGAGCGTGCAGCAAACATTGGTAATTTCCTGGTAGGAAGGCTGTTGCCCTTCCGCGAGAAGAGAGCGGTAGGGCCATTCGTGTTTATAGATCATATGGGTCCGGCCGCGCGTAATGATTTTCAGAATTTGGATGTCGCGCCGCATCCGCATATTGGGCTTTCAACACTCACTTATCTGCTTGAGGGTTCCATTCAGCACAAAGATTCGCTCGGAAACGACATCGAAATAAAGCCCGGTGCCGTGAACTGGATGACGGCCGGGAAAGGAGTGGTACATTCAGAACGTACACCGGAGTATTTGCGAAAAACCGATAAGAAACTTCACGGTTTCCAGATTTGGGTAGGTTTACCGAAAGAACTGGAACAAAGCGAGCCCACTTTCCATCATACGGAAGCTTCCGGAATTCCGCAGTGGGAAGCGGATGGTTTGCAATACAAACTTATCGCAGGCGACCTTTTTGGCAGAAAATCGACCGTTCCGGTGCATTCTAAACTCTTTTTCCTTGAAATTAAAAATACCAAAGCGGAAAGAATAAATATTGGATCTGAACTTTTCGGTGAAGTAGGCATGTATATCCTGGAAGGCAGCGTGCAGATCGAGAATAACACGTACAGCAGCCGCCAGCTTCTTATTGCGAAAAACGCGCGGTTATGCGAATTTGAGATGGCCGAAAATTCAACGGTTTTCCTTTTTGGCGGCGAACCTTTTGAGGAAGAACGCTTTATTTTCTGGAACTTCGTCAATTCAGACAGGGAAATAATCGAGAAAGCGAAGAAAAACTGGTATGAGCAAAACCATGGCGCTTTCCCGCTGGTGCCCGGTGACACAGATGAATATGTGCCGCTACCTAAAAATCTGCTTAACAGTAAATTGTCACGATAATCATCCTTTAAATAGGGACGTAAACACAATCACTGTTTTAGACAAAATAAATGATATGGTGACGTTTTAATGCGTAATTTAGTTACATACTAAAACACCTTTACCATGGACGAAAACAAAAAACTTACGCGGCAGACCGGCGCACCGGTGGCAGACAATCAAAATTCGCAAACTGCAGGTCCGCGCGGCCCGCTGCTGATGCAGGATTTCTGGTTCTTAGAAAAAATGGCCAATTTTGACCGTGAAGTTATTCCGGAACGCCGGATGCACGCGAAAGGATCAGGCGCGTTCGGAACCTTTACCGTTACACATGATATCACCCAATACAGCAAGGCAAGCATCTTTAATACGATTGGCAAAAAGACCGAAATGTTTGCGCGTTTCTCTACAGTAGCAGGGGAACGTGGCGCAGCGGATGCCGAACGAGATATCCGCGGTTTTGCATTAAAGTTTTATACAGACGAAGGAATCTGGGACTTGGTGGGCAATAACACGCCGGTTTTCTTTTTCCGTGATCCCAAAAAATTCCCCGACCTGAACCATGCGGTAAAGCGCGATCCGAAAACAAATATGCGCAGTGCAAACAACAACTGGGACTTCTGGACTTTGCTGCCGGAATCCCTGCATCAGGTCACCATCGTGATGAGCGACCGTGGAATCCCGCGAGGTTACCGCCACATGCATGGTTTCGGAAGTCATACCTACAGTTTTTATAACAAAGAAAATGTTCGGCATTGGGTGAAATTTCATTTCCGTACCCAGCAGGGCATCGAGAATTTCACGGAAGAAGAAGCCATTGAAGTGATCGGCCGTGACCGTGAATCTTCCCAAAGAGACCTTTTCGACGCCATCGAAAAAGGAAACTTCCCGAAATGGAAATTTTATATCCAGGTGATGACGGAGGAACAGGCAAAGACCTACCGCTTCCATCCGTTTGATTTGACTAAAGTTTGGTCTAAAAAAGATTTTCCGCTGATTGAAGTAGGCAAATTTGAGCTGAACCGCAATCCGGAAAACTATTTCCAGGATGTGGAGCAGGCCGCCTTTAACCCGACCAATATTGTTCCCGGCATTGGCTTTTCGCCCGACAAGATGCTGCAGGGCCGACTCTTTTCTTACGGCGACGCGCAGAGATACCGTCTCGGCGTAAATCATTTCCAGATTCCGGTGAACAAACCTACCTGTCCCTACCACGCGTTTCACCGTGACGGGCAGATGCGCGTAGACGGAAACTATGGCGGTACCAAACATTATGAACCCAACAGCTACGGCGAATGGCAGGAACAGCCGGAATATAAGGAACCGCCGCTGGATCTCTATGGAACGGCGTATGAGCATAATTTCCGCGACGATGATCAGGATTATTACACTCAGCCTGGCGATCTTTTCCGAATTATAAAAGCTGATGGTAAAGCAGAAGAACTTTTTAAAAACACCGCCGTGAACATTGGCGGAGCCGAAAAATTCATCCAGATCCGGCATATCAGAAACTGCTACAAAGCCGATCCCGATTATGGAAAAGGTGTGGCATACACTTTGGGACTCGATTGGGATGAGGTAGAAAATTTTGATATGACACCTTATGACCGCTGGGCACCGAAACCTACGCAACAATCTCACTAAAACAGTATTGGCGGATCAAAATGGTAATCCGCCTTTTTTTTTAAAATTTAAATTTAAAAATCGCAAGATGACAGAAATCAAACATGAAAAAAACGGTTCAAAAGGTTCATTTGACATTTACTATGACGGTAAGAAGGCCGGAAGCATGACGTACACGGGTGCCGATCAGGACACCATGATTATTGATCACACGGAAGTAAGCGAAGAGTTTGGGGGAAAAGGTTTAGCCAAACAGCTCGTATTTGCAGGTGCAGAATTTGCGCGTGAAAACGGAAAGAAGGTCATTCCACTTTGCACTTATGCGAAAGCTACTTTTGAAAAGAATAAAGAAATTCAGGATGTTTTAGCTTAAGATCCATATATTTCTAAATCTAACCTTTCCGGAACGGAGAGGTTTTTTGTTTTTAAAGATTTCTTATACGCCGAAGGTTTCAGACGGGAGGGTCGATGATTGTAAGTTTCCGGGAAAGTTGTTGCAGATGTGCTTTTACCTTTCCGGAAGACCGGAAAGCTTGTCGCAGCAGTGTTTGGGCCTTTCCGGAAGACCGGAAAGCTTTTTACACGCGTGTTTGGAACTTTCGGGAACGTCCGAAAGTCTGTTGCACGCGTGTTTGGGGTTTTCGGGAACGTCCGAAAGTCTGTTGCACGGGTGTTTGGAGCTTTCGGGAACGTCCGAAAGTCTGTTGCACGCGTGTTTGGAACTTTCGGGAAATATTTGGGAGTGGTGAGAATTAATGATGGAATGAAGGTTGTGACGGGCTGAACCTTTCCGGCCGGGAGAGGTTTTTTGTTTTTGCAGATGACCCGCGCCGCGGATTGAACGGCATGTCTGAGCTCTCCCGCGACCCGCCAGGGCGCGGGAAGCGAGTAGTGAAAGCCGCACAAGGCGCCCAAAAAAGAATTTGCAACGGTTTCCCCCGCCGAATCATGCTCCAAATACGCGCAAAAAACTATATTTGCTGCAAATTTTTTTTAATGAACCCAGCGACTGTCTTACTTCTATTTGTCTTCGCCTACTTCATCGGGCTTTTGGTAATTTCTTATTTCACGAGCCGAAATGCCGATAACCAATCTTTTTTCATCGGTAACAAAAAAAGTAAATGGTGGCTTGTGGCGTTCGGGATGATCGGCACCAGCCTCAGCGGCGTTACCTTCATCTCGGTTCCGGGCACGGTAGGCAAGATGACGGCGGGTGACTATCCTTTTGGCGGTTTCGAGTATTACATGATGGTGATCGGGTTTTTCCTGGGCTATTTTATTGTGGCCGCGGTGCTTTTACCGCTTTATTACCGCATGAACCTGACGTCGATTTACACCTATCTGGGCCGGCGGTTTAATGTGGAAGCGCACAAAATTGGTTCTCTGTTTTTTATAATTTCACGCTCAATTGGCGCCACCGCGCGGCTTTATCTGGTGGTGAACGTGCTGCAGATCTTTTTACTGGCAGATTTGGGAGTACCGTTTTGGCTTACCTCCGCTATTATCCTGCTGATGGTTTTGCTCTATACTTTTGAAGGTGGCGTGAAAACAATCGTCATCACAGATACTTTGCAGACCTCGTTTATGATCCTGAGTTTGGTGGTTTGCATCGGTTTTATACTTTCAAATCTGAATCTGTCAGCCGGCGAAGCTTATTCTACTCTTGCTGCAAAAGACTATACTCATCTGATCAATTTAGATGTGAACTCGAAGACTTTCTTCCTCAAAACTGTTCTGGGCGGCATGTTCATCACCATCGCGATGACCGGTCTGGACCAGGAAATGATGCAGAAAAACATTTCGGTCGATAACCTGAAAAATTCCAAAAAAAATATGCTCACGTTCGCGGCAACGCTGTTGGTCGTGAATCTTGCATTCCTTTTCCTCGGTGGGTTGCTTTACCTTTTCGCAATGGAGAACGGCGCGGTTTATTCGCAGATAGTAAGTGTGGTAAATGGAACTGAAACCGTCTCCAATGTATTTGGTTTTAAAGATGCCGCAAGCGGCGAAATAACCAATATAATGGGCGACGACCTTTTCCCGGCGCTCTCATTGCAAGGCTATTTTCCGCTGTTTATTGCGGTGATTTTCATTATCGGACTTATCTCGGCACTCTTCCCGTCGGCGGACGGCGCACTTACCGCAGTGACAAGCTCATATTGCGTGGATTTGCTGAATATGAACGAGGACCAAACCAAAACTGAAAAGCAAAAGAAAAGGCTTCGTATGAAAATCCACCTGATCTTTACGACAATTTTCTTCATTCTGATTATGATCTTTAAAGCCATCAATGACAAATCGATTGTTTACCTGATCATGGAAGTTGCGGGCTACACCTATGGTCCACTGCTCGGGTTATTTGCCTTCGGAATCCTGACGAAATTTCAGATCACCCGCAAATACGCGATAATCGTGATCACACTTCTTGCACCGGTACTGACTTATTTACTCAACTACTGGGTTACTCAGCAGACGGATTATCGCATTGGTGTAGAACTGATTATCATTAATGGCCTGCTGACATTTATTGGCCTGTGGCTTATCAGAAATAAACATTACAAACCTGCAACTTCTACTGTTTAAAAATGAAAAAACCGTTTTCCGAAAGGAAACGGTTTTATTTTAATTGAGCCAGGTTTTTTTAATTACTTCGCGGAAGCTTTGATTAATATCTGAAGGTTCATTTCGTTTTTAATGAGTCCGTTTGCGAGCGGCATCTGGAATTTAACGCCAAAATCTTCGCGGTCGATGTCGCTGGGTTCTGTAGCAATCGTCACCACACCGTTGTTTTCGGAAACATTGGCGTTTAGCGTCGTCGGCTTGGTGATTCCTTTGATCGTGAGGTTTCCGGTGATCGCAGTGTTGTAGTCGCCGGTTGGGTTTTCTTTAATTTCTGTTATTTCAAAAGTGGCGGTCGGATACTTTTGTGTATCGAAAAAGTCCGCACTTTTTAGGTGTCCGATCAGTTTGGAGTTTTGTTCGGCATCATCTTTAAGATCTGTAGAAGTCATGGACGTCATGTCAGCCGTGAATTTTCCGCTTTCGAGCTTTCCCTCATGCATCGTGATCTCACCGCTTTCAAAATTTATGGTTCCGAAGTGGCTCATGTTCTCGGATTTCACGATCTTAAAACCTTTCCATTCGATGCGGCTGTTTGCAGTGTCAATTCGGTAAGTCGCGCCGTCTTGTGAGGTCGCTACCGTCGCGGTTTCGCTGGAGACGGGTTTGTCTTTCGCACATGAAACTGCCGAAAGTGTCGCAAGCAACGCGGAAGCCGCCAGAAAAGAGGATATTTTATTCATAAAAAGCTGGGATTTAATTGTTTTCGCTAAAATAATTAAATTATATTTAGGTTCAAAAATATTATGTTTGCAAAATGCTGTTAGAAATTCGCCATCTTTCTTTTTCATATTCGCCGCAGCGGCCGCTTTTCCAAAATTTTAACCTTACCCTGGAGCGCGGACGCATTCTTGCGCTGGCAGGAGAAAGCGGTTGCGGCAAGTCAACACTTTTGAGCATAATCTACGGACTGATAGACTGGCATGAGGGCGAAATTATCTTTGACGGAAAGCCCGTGTTTGGACCCAAGAAAAATATTGTGCCCGGCGAAAGCGGAATGAAGCTGGTCGCGCAGAATTACGATTTGATGCCGTATGCAACCGTCGCGGAAAATGTGGGTAAATTTATCTCAAATATCAATTTAAAAGAGAAGAAAGAACGTATTTCCGAACTGCTGGATGTCGTAGGTTTACTTGATTACGCCGATACTTTGCCTAAGTTTTTGAGTGGAGGACAGCAGCAGCGCGTTGCCATTGCGCGGGCACTTTCGGTTTTGCCCAAACTGCTTTTACTTGATGAACCGTTCAGCAACCTTGACTTTCCACGAAAGATGGAGCTTCGGGAAAAACTGTTCAGCTACGTTCGGAAAAAGGAAATCTCGCTGATAATTTCAACGCATGAAATCCAGGAAATCATGCCGTGGCTGGACCGGATTGCTGTTTTAAAAGAGGGTAGGCTCATCCAGAACGATAGACCAGAAGAAACCTTTAAAAATCCGTACAACGAATATGTGGCGCGACTTTTCGGTGAACTCAATGTTCTGACTGGAAGCCAAAAAACTTTGTTGAACGCACCAAAAACACTTTGTTATCCGCACGAATTGCAGTTATTCGAAAATGGCACAACAGCCGAGGTTTTAGAAAGCCGCTTTGCCGGAAGTTATTTTTGGACCAAGCTGAAAGTAAATGGAAATGAGCTCGTCATGTACGCTGACCGTCAACTACAAGGCTACGTGAATATAACCTACAAAAGAAAGTAGCTTACAAATTTTCCTAAAATTTCAATGAATTTAATCAGACATATTCAAAGTTTTTCGTAACTTTACTATCCTGTCTAAGGAAATCTTTGGTTAATTCTCTTTCTGCCTTTGAGACGAAGATTAGTCAGTTTGAAACTGACAATCGAGTTTTTATGAAACGGAACCCTGTCCAAATTTTTCCTTTTTTAAAATAAGCGCTGCCAGAAAATCTGGCAGCGCTTTTATATTTTTAGGCTTTCTTTACGAACTCAGATCTTAGGGCCATTGCACCAAATCCATCGATCTTACAATCGATATTGTGGTCGCTGTCGGGCCGCAGTCTTATATTTTTTACTTTGGTACCGGCTTTTACAGGCTTTGGTGCGCCTTTTACGGGAAGGTCTTTCATTACGATTACAGAATCTCCGTCGGCCAGGGCGTTACCGTTCATATCCAGAATGGCATCGCTTTGCTCGGTTTCGCTGGGGTTCCATTCATGGAAACATTGGGAACACACCATCAATTCGTCCTGGGCATACGTAAACTCCGAATGGCACTTAGGACAGGTAACGCTTTCGCTCATAGTTGTTGTTTTGGCAAAGATATTCAAAAAAAACGGCAACAGAAGTCCTTAGCCACGGTCGTTAAAGAGTTTTGCCGGTTTTAGTGTGGCCGAAACTTTAGACATAAAAAAACCACCTGCAGATACAAGTGGTTATAGTGGAGGATATCGGGATCGAACCGACCACCTTTAGACTGCCAGTCTAACGCTCTAGCCAGATGAGCTAATCCCCCATGATAAAGATTTCAGGCCGGCCTGAAATTTTAGGTTTGCAATTATACAAATAATTTGTCTGATGTTGCAAGTACTTTGTACAGTATTTACAATGGTCCGCGTGCATAATTCTTACTCTGCTTTCTTCTGTGCGACAAGCGAAAATATATGTGGGGCCTTACCGCCAAGTTGCGGTATCCGGAATTTTCCGGGTTCAAATTCTTCATTATGCCGGAAACATGCGTACGGCGACCAATTATATTCGCGGAAAGAGAGCAGCTCCATGTTTGCATTGATAAGACTTGTAAAAACCTCCGACGTAGGATGATTCCATGATACTTCCTGCTGCACAAGTTCAGCGGATTGGTCAGCATAGGTACCTTCATAAGTTTCGCTGATGGCTTCCTCGTTAAAATAGCTGTATTGGATGTGCGTGAATTCATCGTCGAACATCCAGACGAAAGGATGAAATTCAACAAAGATGAATCTACCACCCGGCATTAGGAAATGTGAAATTACGTTCGCCCATTTGTCGAGATCGGGCAGCCAGCCGATCGTGCCGTAGCTTGTATACACGATATCGAATTTCCCATCCAGCAATTCGGGAAGTTCATAGACATCTGAAACCACGAATCGCGTCTTTGTTCCACATTTCGAGGCAAGTTCGGCAGCGGCTTCAATGGCTTTGTCCGAAAGGTCAATCCCGGTTACAATTGCGCCCATTCGTGACAGCGAAATCGAATCCTGACCGAAATGGCACTGCAGGTGCAGCACTTTTTTGTCCTTAATATCGCCCAGAAGTTCAAGTTCAATAGAATTTAAAGACGTTCGTCCTGCAACAAATTCGTCAACAAAATAGAACTCCGATTTCAGGTGGTGCCCGACTTTATTGTTCCACGCGTTGCGGTTGATCTCGATATAATTTTCCGGGGTCACTGCTTTTAACTTTAATTTTTTTTAATTGCTTATAGAATGTTTTCTGGCCGGTTATCTCAAAACAAAATAATAAAGTAAGACCCAGAGTGAGATAAAAAACAATCCCGGATACAATACCGATTTAAAGGTGGCGCGGTCTTTCTTCCAGAAAAACAGGTAGACCAGGAATCCCACGAAAACTGCTGTGAGAATAGCTGGTAGTATCATGAATGCCATAATGAAGGATTTTTAGGTTAAAATATTTTCAGATTAGGATGCTGCACGAAATGATGTTATTCTGAACGCTGATAAACGTAGATAAAATTTATAACGTTTAAGCGATAATTTTTATGACATAATTTGGTTTTCGCCGATTATCAGCGACCGTGTGCCTAGGTTTGCCATTTTGTTTAAATTCGGCAACTAAACAATTTGAATGAAATTTCTCTATCTATTCCTCTTTACATTTCTACTGAATGCCGGCGGCACCTATAACCAAACCAGTGTATACCTATGCGACAGCAGCGGCGGCAAAAAATACCACTACAAGAAAAACTGCCGTGGCTTGTTGAACTGCAAGCACGAAATTGTGAAAGTTACCTTAAAGAAAGCACAATCTCTTGGCAAAACGATTTGCGGGCACGAAGATTAATTGTTAAGGAAAGCCTCGAGTTTTAAGGTTTGCTGTTCGCCGCTCAATAAATCTTTAACGGTAATGTTGCCATCGGCAATCTCCTGTTCGCCAAAGAAAACGAGATTTGGAATGCCTTTCTTTTCGGCATAGCTAAACTGCTTCTTTAACTTCGAAGATTCGGGATAAAGTTCTGCAGATATACCATTTAAGCGTAGTCTGGAAATGACTTTACTGGCTTCCAGTGCTTCGTTTTCGCCATAATTGGCAAAAAGATATTTTACAGTATTGGCTGCATTCTCGGGGAATAAACCCAGTTCTTCCATTACGAGATAAATTCGGTCGAGGCCGAATGAAATTCCGATGCCCGGAATGTTTTTCACCCCGAAAACTTCAGTAAGATTATCGTACCGTCCACCGCCGCCTATGGATCCCATTGCGACGTTATTGGCCTTTACCTCGAAGATCGCACCCGTATAATAATCCAGGCCGCGCGCGAGTGTAATATCAAATTTCAGGTTTTCTGCTGAAATTCCCAGTTGAAGACATTTTGTTAAAACGAATTCCAACTCGGTAACGCCGGCAGTACCGGTTTCGTTCCCTTCAAACTTTGCTTTAAGTTCTTTTACACTATCGAGTGCGTCACTGCTTTGGCTAAATAAGAAATCGAGCTTATCGATAGAGCCCTGCGAGATATTTTTTTCGAGAAGTTCTTTGATAACGCCTTCTTTCCCGATTTTGTCGAGTTTGTCCAGCACAACGGTAAAATCGATAAGCTGCTCGGAAATCCCTGCGTATTCTGCGAGACCTGACAGTATTTTACGGTTATTCAGATGAATGGTAACAGGAATCTGTAATTCAGAAAAAGACTTTAGATACAGTTGAACGAGTTCAACTTCCTGCCACAGGCTTTCGCTTCCCACCACGTCAGCGTCACATTGATAGAACTCGCGGAAGCGGCCTTTTTGCGGGCGGTCGGCACGCCAGACCGGTTGGATCTGGTAGCGTTTGTACGGAAATGTCATTTGGCCATGATTCATAGCAACAAAACGGGCGAATGGCACCGTGAGGTCGTAGCGCAGGGCTTTTTCCGAAATCTGTGCGATTAATTTCTGTGAGTTTTTTTCCGACCAGTCAGTCTCATTGGTTTTAGAAGCATAATCACCCGAATTCAGAATTTTAAAGATCAGCCGGTCGCCTTCTTCTCCGTATTTTCCGGTAAGCGTAGCCAGGTTTTCGAAGCTGGGCGTCTCCAATGGCTGGAAACCAAAAAGCTCAAAATTTTTCTGTAAAACGGTAATAATGGCTCTTCTGTTAATGACTTCGTTTGCGGTAAAATCGCGCGTTCCTTTGGCTAAGCTTGGCTTCATTAAATAAATTGTTTATTAAGTGCGGCAGATGTAATATCTTTCAGCAATATAAGTTGCAAAAATAAACATTTGCCGCGACGTAAACAGCTTTCAACAAAACAGTCTTGGCCAATACAGCGAACCTCCAAGATTAACCGTTATTTATACTTCTTCCAGCAAACCGATGATCTCTGCGCCGTAATTTTCGATTTTATGTTTTCCGAAGCCTTTGATGCTGCACAATTCTTCTTTTTTCGCAGGTTTGTATTTCGCAATAGACAACAGCTCATTATTCGTCGCGATGAAATAAACAGGGAGATTTTGATCTTTGGCTTTCTCGCTGCGCCATATTTTCAGTAATTCCAGGATTTTTATTTCATCAGGATTCAGTTCTTCGTCTTTCGTCGCTGCATATTTTTCGGTTTTTGCTTCATTCACGCTCATCTTCGTTTCTTCATAGTACAGGATCACAGACCAGTAAGCTTCGTCATCGCGAACGAAAGCAGATTCATATTTTAAGACGTTGTTGTGCTGCAGAAAGCGGTCGAGAACGCTCTGATCAGCATGGATAAACTCTTCCGAAAGGCGGATTTTCAGGATTTTTACTTTCATGACATTGTGTTTTGGTTTCATTGCACCGCCCGCTTTGAAGGAACGGTGCAACGAAAGTGAATAAAATTGTATGGATTTCAGTGTTATTTACCGAGCAGTACAAGTTCTTCTACACGGATTTCCGTCATGTAATGTTTTGCACCTGACTTATCGTCCCAACTTTTGTATTGTACCTTGCCTTCTACGGCTATTTCCTTTCCTTTTTCAACATACTTTTCCATGATGTCGGCCAATTTTCCGGGCACAACCAAATTGTGCCATTGGGTTTCTTCTACTTTTTCGCCCAGGCTGTTCGTGTAATGATCAGACGTTGCGAGACTTACTTTTGCAATTTTTCCGTTTTCGAATTTCACGATTTCGACATCTTTTCCTGTTCTACCGATTAGGGTAACCTTGTTTCTGAGTGACATAGCTTTAAAATTTATAATTAAACATTAGTCCCGGATCTCACTGTTTATGTCCGAAACTCTGTCGCAAAGGTTGCTCAGTTCTGAAAATTTAATCGGTATTGAAATAATTAATGTCGTTTGTAGTCGTTTGTATCGAATATGTGGCTGATATTCAGTTCTAAAACTATCGAAAAAAAGGTCCAGCACCGAAAGTTGAACCTTATAATTAACTTTATTCGAAATATCGATGAAAACTTTTGAATGAATCTTCGAGTTCATCTGCTATTTTTTCAGTTTCTTCCGCCTTAGTTGATTTGCCTAAACGGCTGACTAGAGTGACGTGATCTGTAAGCCAGACGTGCAGCACATCGTGAGATTTGCCCTTCATGGTGCAACTTTTAATCAGTTTGTCATTCGCGGCTTGAAGATCTGCGGCCAACTTTTTAGCATCGCCCGTGTCAGAATTAAACTCGTCAAGTAAACGTTTTTGTTCATTAATGAAAGGGGTCATTTCCGCGTTGATTCGCCATTTTTTACCGTTGTCAAGATCCAGTGGAACTGAACTGTTCGCATGATTATCAGATTTTACAGTAGCGCGACTGCCGGACGAATCGTGCTCTGTCTGCGTAGCGGCATGATCGTGTGTTTCCAACTTATCATGTTGTTTTTCGCAGGAGATTACAAACGCTATTGCAAGCGCAGTAGAAAGTATCGCTTTTTTCATTTTGTTAAAATTTTTATGGTGGTTAAAAGGAAAATTCCTGTTAATATTAATCTGAAGGCGAGTGCCATGAAGGTTTTGATCTCGTACAGACCTCCGGATTTTATGTGGATGAACAGATAAACATAGCCAAGCAGAATGAAGCCCAATGCGACTGAAAGTGTTTTTTTTGCGGCCAAATTATCTTTAAATATATAGTAAGCCGACATTAAATACAAAAGGCCGCACAGCCAGTTTGCCCAAACCACCGCAGGTACGAAATTGCCTTCTTTCTGCCGTATCCCAAACCAGTCGAACACAACGGAACTGCTTACAAATAAAGTGATAAGTCCAAATAATGTCAGGGCAACCGTAAGAATTGTTTTTTTCATGAAGAGTGATCACGCACAGGAGCATCAAAGTTCTAAGTTACGAAAGTACGCACGCGCAGAAAATTTTTGCAATATGATATTCTACCCAGCGGGTAAAAAAAAATGCGCAACTAACGGCTGCGCAATATATTAAGATCTGTATTTAATTATAAACCGAACTGACGGGCAAAAAGGTCCGGGAAAATTCCGAATGCGATCATCGCCACAATAACGAAAACGGCGACAATATTGTACGTAAGCGGAACCCGTTCCGAAGTTTTAAATGTACTTTCTTTTGGGAAAAACATCACCATGATGAGCCTTAAATAGTACGCAATTGAAATCGCAGAACCTAAAATCGCCACAAGAACGAGGAATGGAGTAGAGTTAATGGCCTGCGCGAAGATCGCGAATTTACCCATGAATCCTGCCGTTAATGGTATCCCCGCCATAGACAGCATTCCGATGGCTGCTGCAACAGCCAGAATGGGTTCAGACTGTGCCAGACCTTTAAACGCTTCATAGGAAGTTTCGCGCTTCAGTTTTTCAACCCAAATCAGACACATCATCACACCTACAGTTGCCAATGAATAAGCAAATAGATAAAAGGCCAGATTATACGCCGAAAGGTTGTTGAGGCCGAAGAAAATCAATGCCAAATATCCAACGTGGGAAACAGAAGAATAGGCCAGCATGCGTTTCGCATTGCTTTGCGCCAGTCCCATCACGTTCGCGAGGAAAAGTGTAATGATGATCAGCGTGCCCAATATGTTGATCCAGCTGGCGGTGATACCGCTGAAACCTATTGACATCATTTTGAATAGTGCGAAAAATGCTGAAATCTTTACCACAGACATCATGAATGCCGTAATCAAAGATGGCGATCCCTGATACACGTCCGGGCTCCACATATGGAAAGGTGCTAATGAAACTTTAAATGCGAGGGCACAAAGCATCAGTACCGCTCCGGCCGCGAACATAAAGTCTTTCGGGTTTTTGGTTGAAAATTCGTGAATTTGGTAAAGATCAAAACTCCCCGTACTTCCGTACACCAAGGCAATTCCGAAAAGTAAAAAGCCCGTGGCGAAGGCACCCATTAAGAAATATTTTACCGAAGCCTCGTTCGAGCGCAAATTGGTTTTGCTGCTGCCCGCGAGTACATAAAGAGGGATCGAGAGAATTTCAATACCTAAAAACAGCGTTATCAGATTCTGGAAACCAAACAGTACAATGCCGCCTGTAAGTGAGAAAAGCATCAGCGCATATAACTCAGACTGGTGACTGCGGTGGTTGCTGAATGCAAATCCTGCGATAAAAAACAGCAACAGTGTCACCACAATGGAAATCCGTGTGAAAAGTGCCGCATTAGCGCCAAATTCGTACATCGCGCTGTATTTGCTGAAAAATTCAGGCTCGGGCAAAAAGCTTACATAAAGGGCGATCAGAAGCCCGAAAATACTGATGTACCGCGAAAATTTGCCATAATCGAACACACCCGAAAATAAGGCTGCGATTGCGGTAATAAATATGATAATTAAAACGCTCATTTAGTTGTATTTGAGATTTTAAACTCGTTTTTTTTAGTCTTAAATAATTAGTTCAGCATTGCGGCATAGATGAATCTCACCGAGCTGCTTACCATTTCGATTATCGGCTGCGGAAAAACTCCGAACAGGATCACGAAGCCCGCCAAGGTTGCAAGCACCGAAAATTCTACACCCGACAGATCTTCTGCAGAGGCTAAAACCCGCTCGTCGCCTTCGCCAAACATTGCTTTGCCATAAAATCTGAACATATAAACGGCGGAGAATATAAGGGTAAGTCCGGCAACTACAGCGGCTAAAATATTATAATCAAAAACAGATTTGATCAGGATAAATTCGCCAACGAAACCATTGGTTAAAGGAAGTCCGACAGATCCGAGAACCAGGATCATGAACACGATGGCAAACTTGGGAGCCACTTTCGCTAAACCGCCCATTTGACGGATGTCACGCGTTTTGAACCTTTTATAAAGAATATCAGCGCAGTAGAACAACCCGACAATATTGATACCGTGTGCAAGAGACTGAATTAATGCACCTTCGCCACCTTGCGTTGAAACTACACCTTTCATAGTTAGGATTGCGGAAGCCATGATACCGGCCACCATTAAACCAACGTGAGAAAGTGAGGAATACGCCAAAATGCGTTTCGAATCATTCTGTACGATAGCGATCAGTGCACCGTGAACGATACCTACGATTGCGAGAACCAGTACTATTTGTCCTGATATACCGAGAATAGGATCCGGCGTGATCGGTAAGAGATATCGTAAAAGTCCGTAAACTGCCATTTTCAGCATAATACCGGAAAGCAGCATTGTTCCTTGTGTTGGCGAATAGGTATAGGTATCTGCCTGCCAGGAATGGAACGGAAATATCGGAAACTTTACCGCAAATGCAAAGAAGATAAACCAAAAGACTACGGTCTGTTCAGAAGCGTTAAGCTGTGCATTGTACAGATCTGTAAGTGCGAATGACGCTGAATTTGAGTAAACGTAAATCAGACCGATCAGCATGAAAAGGGAACCAACGAATGTATAAACAAAAAATCTTGTGGTGAACTGGATCTTTTTGTTTTCCTGGCCCCAGATTCCTGCAATAAGCCAGATAGGAATTAGTGTAATTTCCCAGAAAATATAGAACAATAGCCCATCCAGTGCAGTGAAAATTCCTATAAGTCCGAACTGCATCAATAATATTAAGCCGTAGAACGTATTTCTGTAACCCGGCTTTTCGTTGAATGAGGAAAGGATGATAAGCGGCGAGAGCACATTGGTAAGCAAAAGCATCAGCATGCTCATGCCATCAATTCCGAAATGTAAGTTGCTGCGGAGGAACTGTGACCACGGATAATTGATTTCATACTGCAATACGCCATCAACGGTTGGTTTAAAATCAAGCTCCGAAAGCATAAACAGGGTAAGAAACATTTGTGCAAATGCAAATCCCAGCGCCAAAAATTTACTTGCGGGGTTCTTCCACGCGAACACTACTGCTGAGCCTACCAAAGGCAATAGAAGGAATGCTAATAAGAGATACGACATTTACTACTGTAATATAAAGTTAACAATTAAGATAATCCCGATGGCGAGCGACATGATGAGTACATAGTTCTCGACATTTCCGTTCTGAAGTTTTTTGGCTGCACGACCCGAATCTTCCGCGCCTGTCCCGATAAAATCTACGAAACGCTTCAATACACCTTTATCAAACATATTCCCGCCAACGCCTAAACCTTCAATAAATCGAACCACGATCGCATTGTTCAGTTCGTCAAGGAAAAGTTTTCTGTTCGAAAGTCTTTCCCAACCGGTATATTTTTCTTCCGGCAAAGCCATCTTTTTCTTGTCCACGTAGATTCGTTTAGTCATAAACCAAACGGTGAAAAACATCAGTACTGTAAGACTTAATAAAATCATCTCAGTCCCGAATGCAACTTCAGGCAGTTCAATATCATACACATAAATTGATTTTAGCCAGTCAGCCAGTTTTGCATAATTTCCGTGACCAATAAAGTGTGGTAAGTTGATAAAACCTCCAATTACAGAAAGTACAGCGAGAATGATAAGCGGAACCGTCATGGTTTTCGGGCTTTCATGCACATGGCTTCTTTGCTCCTCCGTTCCGCGGAATTCTCCGTGGAAAGTTAGATAATACGCTCTGAACATATAAATAGCCGTAAGTGTAGCCACGATGAAAAGCACTACCCATAAAACAGGACTTTTACCGTAAACGTTGGTTAAAATCTCATCTTTTGAAATCATCCCCGATAAGAATGGGAAACCTGAAATGGCCAGCGTACCAATCAGGAATGTAAAGTGTGTTGTTGGAATGAACTTTTTCAAGCCGCCCATCTTTCTCATGTCCTGCTCGCCGCTCATCGCGTGGATCACTGAACCTGAACCCAGGAACAGCAAAGCTTTGAAAAATGCATGCGTCATCAGGTGGAACATCGCCGTGTTGTAAGCGCCAACACCAAGGGCAACGAACATGAAACCAAGTTGTGAAACGGTAGAGTAGGCCAAAACTTTTTTAATATCATTCTGTCTCAGACCAATAAAGGCTGCTACCAGTGCTGTAAGAAGTCCGACAAACAGTATTCCGTCCATCGTGCTTGGCGCCAGGGAGAACAGGAAGTTGGAACGTACCACCAAATAAATACCTGCGGTAACCATCGTAGCCGCATGGATCAGTGCAGAAACCGGTGTCGGTCCTGCCATAGCATCCGGCAGCCAGGTGAAAAGCGGTACTTGGGCAGATTTACCAACAGCTCCGATGAACAGACTTATCGTAATGAATATAATGATAGGTGAATCAAGTTCAAATTTTGAAGAATTCTGAGCTACAGAAAGGAAATCCACCGCGTTGGTTTGGTACGCGATCATCAGGATTCCGATAATCATCCCAAGGTCTCCAATTCTGTTCATGATGAAAGCTTTTCTTGCAGCCGCGCCATATTCCTGATTTTTATACCAGAAACCAATCAGCAGATAAGAACATAGCCCAACACCTTCCCAACCGATGAAAAGAATCAAATAGTTGCTTCCCATCACCAGCAGCAACATGGAGAATATAAACAGGTTCAAATAAGCAAAAAAGCGGTGAAAGCCTTTGTCGTGGCTCATGTAACCGATTGAATACAAATGAATCAGTGAGCCAATCCCAGTAATGATCATCACCATCATCAGTGAAAGCTGATCGATCTGGAAACTGAAATTGACCTGAATTCCGTTCACCCTAAACCACTCGAAAGCACGAACGATCACAGGCTGTGATTCAGCATCAAAATTTAAGAATATACTTACCGCGATGCAGAACGAAACGAAAACGACCAGTGTCGCCACGCCTCCTACAACCGCCTTCGGCAAATTTTTACCGAAAAGTCCGTTAATAAGAAATCCCAATAAAGGTAAAAGTACAATAGCGTAGATTAAATTTTCCATCCTTTATTTATCCTCTTAGTTTATTAAAAATACTGATGTCTACCGATTTTGTATTTCGGTACATCATCGCAATGATGGCGAGACCTACAGCCACTTCCGCTGCCGCAACTACCATAATGAAAAACACAAGAATCTGTCCGTTGCCGTCGCCTTTGTAGCTTGAGAATGCTGCCAAAAGTAGGTTTACCGAATTCAGCATTAGTTCCACACAACCCAAAATAATGATTGCATTTTTTCGTATCAACACGCCCAGCACACCAAGACAGAACAGCACGGAACTCAGAATAATGAAATATTCGAGCGGTACGGCCTGTATAAATGAATTTACTTCTCCCATAATTCTATAAGTCTTTTTTACCGATCAATACTGCACCTACGATTCCCGCAAGAATCAGGATAGAGGCAAGCTCGAATGGCAATACATATTCGTTGAACAATAATCTGCCGAGATTTTTAGTGAGGCCGATAGATGAATCTGCACCAGTGCCGTATGTTGCCGTACTTAAACCTTTGTACGCGCCAAGGAGACCGGTGAGTAATATTCCGGCTGCGAAAACGCCGATGAATTTGCTTAAATTCTGCTTTTTGCTCTCATCAGATTTATTCAGGTTCAGCATCATCAGGATGTAAAGGAATAGAACCATGATCGCTCCGGCATATACGATGATCTGTACAATCCCCAAAAACTGCGCATTCAGCAAAATATACATCGCGGCGATAGAAAAGAAAGTCACGATCAGCGACAAAATAGAGTAGAGCGGGTTACGCGCGAATACAAAATAGAAAGCACTGGCAAGTGCGATAGCTGATACCGCGAAAAAAATAATCTGTTCCATCTATTTTACTGCTTTTTTTTGTCTTTCACTCTGGCGGTCGGTAATATCAATTCTTTCATTGATCTTTTCGACCAATTTGTCTTTACCGTAAATAAAGCTGCCGCGGTTCATTTCTACATCCACCAGTCTGTCTGTAAGATAAATTGCCGATTTTGGACAGGCTTCTTCACACAAACCACAGAAGATGCATCTCAGCATGTTGATTTCATAGACTGACGCATATTTTTCTTCACGGTATAGATCTTTTTCTTCACGCGTACGTTCTGCCGCAGTCATGGTGATGGCTTCTGCGGGACAAACTACCGCACAAAGTCCGCACGCGGTACAGCGTTCGCGTCCCTCCTCGTCACGTTTCAGCACGTGAAGACCACGCCAGACTTTTGCACGGGGTTTTTCAACTTCAGGATAAGCGTACACTTTTCCTTTAGCGCCCTGAAACGCATGTTTCATGGTGATTGCCATTCCCTTCAGGATTTCCGGGAGGTATATTTTTTCCATAAAAGTCATCTCTTTGTTCGAGACTACTTTTGATCGGTTTGTTAACTTCATATTTAATGGTTTTAGCGCTCGGCATTGGCCTACGCATTAAAACTTATTTTTATTTTAAGTGAAGAAAATAATTACAGCAGCCGTGATAATCAGGTTAGCCAGTGCAAGCGGAATCAGTGCTTTCCAACCCAAATGCATCAGCTGATCATAACGGAATCTCGGAATCGTCCAGCGAATCCACATAAAAATAAGGATTCCGAGGATCACTTTTGACAGCATCGCTACGATACTCAGGATTCCGGCCATATTTTCGCCCCAGTTTTCAGTAACCCAATTAATGCCCGGATAGTTAAATCCACCGAAGAAAAGAGTGGCAATCAGCGCGTTGGATATGAACATGTTCACATACTCACCGAACATATACTGACCGAAGTTCATCGACGAATATTCAGTCATATAACCGTTCACAAGCTCAGATTCACACTCCGGCAAATCAAACGGGTGACGGTTGGTTTCAGCCAGTGCTGCTACAAAAAAGATAATGAATGCTAAAGGCTGATAGAAAATATTCCAGTTCATGCCGTCCAGCGGAATAAAACCCCAGATATTTCCCTCGCCCTGGGATGAAGTGATGGCATAAAGATCAAGACTTCCGGCCATTAAAATAATTGAAAGTAATGAAAGACCCATCGCGAGTTCATAAGAAATCATCTGGGAAGATGCACGGATGGCACCGATGAGTGAATACTTGTTGTTGGAAGCCCAACCCCCGATCATCATTCCGTAAACACCAATGGAAACCATGCCGATCAGGTAAAGCACGCCCACATCGATGTTCGCAACCTGCACTGCAAATGAGGTTCCGCCAATGTTCAGACTTTTACCCCACGGAATCACCGCACCCGTAATGAGCGACACAAACATCGTGATTGCAGGTCCTAAATAAAACAGAAATCTGTCCGCGTTCTGCGGCACGAAACCTTCTTTGAAAAAAAGCTTACCGCCGTCCGCGAGTGGTTGCAGTATTCCGAAAGGACCCGCACGGTTCGGCCCGATTCTGTCCTGAAGTGCTGCCGCCACTTTTCGCTCGCCCCACGTGGAGTAGGCGGCGATGCCCATCGACAGGGCAAACAGCGATACAACTAAGATGATTTTAAATGTAATTAAATCCATAAATTTATTTAATGCGGTGTTTAAATTTTAAAAATTTATTGAGAAAAAACACCTTTTAACTTTTAATTATTGCTCGTCTTTTACACTGATTTCTTTTGCATCCGGATTGTTCAAAAGATTAATCATGTTTTTCGGTTTTTCGTAATGGTTGAGTGAAATTACCGAGTGGCGATCAATATGTCGCGGACCTTCGATTGACCAGTATTTCAGGTCTTTACGCTCAAAACGGCATTCGTTGCAGATCCACTCTTCTACCTCGTCGTACTGGTCTTTGCGGGCGGTAACACGAATTACTTCTTCGCCTTTCATCCAAAGCACCACTTTACCGGAACATTTCGAACATGAACATGAAGCATTTACCGGTTTTGTAAACCAAACACGCTGTGCAAATCTCGCCGTTTTATCTGTGAGGGCTCCCACAGGACAAACATCAATCACGTTTCCGATGAAATCGTTGTCTAAAGCTTTATTTAAATACGTCGAAATTTCAGCCTGCTCACCGCGGAATAGAATTCCGTGTTCACGTTCTTCGGTTAACTGATTTGCCGCCAAAACACATCTTGCACACAGGATGCAGCGGTTCATATGAAGTTTAATATAAGGACCGATATCTTCAGGCTCGAAAGTCCGTCTTTCAAATTCAGTTCTGGTACGTTCCAAACCATGCTCGTAACCCAAATCCTGAAGATGACATTCACCGGCCTGGTCGCATACCGGGCAATCGAGTGGGTGGTTGATCAGAAGGAACTCAGTCACTGCTTTTCGGGCTTCCTGCGTCTTGTCTGAAGTAAGGTTTTTCACTTCCATTCCGTCCATCACGCCGGTTCGGCAGCTAGCTACCAGTTTCGGCATTGGGCGGGGATCTGCTTCAGATCCTTTAGATACTTCCACGAGACAGGTTCGGCACCGGCCGCCACTATTCTCGAGAGGTTTATAGTAGCACATCGCGGGAGGAACAGAACGTCCGCCAATCTGTCGGGCAGCTTCCAGGATAGAAGTACCCGGAGCAACCTCCGTGGTTTGCCCGTCGATGGTAATCTTAAATTTTTTTATTTCTTCGCTCATATCTTAATGCTTTAAGCGTCAGGCCTTAAGCAATCTGCTTTGTTTTAAATAATTGGTTCTGGACTTTCGGATTAAATTTTAAAAATTTAAAATCCTAACGGTTACTGTGCAGCCGATGCTACCGGAATCGGATCTGCATAGCCTGCAAGACCGTAGTTTCGGGCAAGTGCTTCAGGATTATCAATATGCCATTCGAACTCATCACGGAAATGACGGATAGCTGCCGCTACCGGCCATGCTGCGGCATCACCTAATGGGCAAATCGTATTTCCTTCGATTTTGCGCTGAATGTCCCAAAGTAAATCGATATCGGCCATTGTACCTTTACCGGTTTCAATATTTTTAAGGATTTTGTACATCCACGGTGTTCCTTCACGGCATGGTGTGCACTGTCCGCAGCTCTCATGAGCGTAGAAGTGCGCAAGGCTCATGGTGTGTTTTACGATGCACTGATCTTCATCGAGGACGATGAATCCACCTGAACCCATCATGGTGCCGGTCGCAAAGCCACCGTCAGCCAAAGATTCGTAGTTCATGTAACGCGGCTCGCCGTTGATGGTCTTTAATAGTAAATTAGCCGGAACGATCGGAACTGAACTTCCGCCCGGAATACATGCTTTTAGTTTCTTACCGTTCGGAATTCCGCCGCAATACTCATCGGAGTAAATGAATTCTTCAACGGTAATCGTCATGTCGATTTCATAAACGCCGGGTTTGTTGATGTTTCCACAGGCCGAAATCAATTTAGTACCGGTTGAACGTCCGACACCGATCTTAGCGTATTCAGCACCCGTAATATTGATGATTGGAACAACCGCCGCGATGGTTTCTACGTTATTTACTACCGTTGGAGATTCCCAAAGACCTTTCACAGCCGGGAATGGCGGTTTTAGTCTTGGATTACCGCGTTTGCCTTCAAGTGATTCAAGAAGTGCAGTTTCTTCACCACAAATGTAAGCTCCGGCACCACGCTGAACGTAGATTTCCAGATCATAACCTTTGCCGAGTATATTCTTACCTAAAAAGCCGGCTGCTTTCGCTTCGTCAATTGCCTGTTCCAGGATTTCCGGAATCCAGGCATATTCGCCCCGAATATAGATATACGCAGTATTCGCCCCTAGTGCGAAGGACGAAATAATCATCCCTTCGATCAGTAAATGTGGAATGAACTCCATCAGATAACGGTCTTTGAAAGTACCGGGTTCTGATTCATCTGCGTTCACTACCAGATATCTTGGGATGCCTTCGGGTTTAGCCAAAAAACTCCATTTCATACCGGTCGGGAAGCCTGCGCCACCACGTCCGCGAAGTCCGGAAGTTTTCACTTCCTCCACTATCGCATCAGGAGTCATCACAAGTGCCTTTTCTACCGCATCGTACCCGCCCTGCTTTCGGTAAACGTCGTAGTGACGGATCCCTTCAATATGTGCGTCTTTAAGTAAAAGTTTTTTACTCATTTCGTTCTCAATATTAATCTAAAGCGATGGCTCCCTGGCGGCAAAGCTGCAGGATCTCATCTACCTTTTCATTAGTTAAGTGTTCGTGATAGAATTTCCCAAGCTGCATCATCGGTGCGTAACCACATGCGCCCAGGCATTCCACTGTTTTCAGTGTGAAAACTCCGTCTGCTGTGGTTTCACCGTTCTTGATGTTCAACGTCTCGCGGATGTGCTGAATGATTCCGTCGCTGCCGTTCACCATGCACGGGCCGGTTTGGCAAACTTCAAGAACGTATTTTCCTACCGGCTTCATGTTGAACATTGTATAAAATGTCGCTACTTCATACACTTCTATTGGTTTGATGCTCAGTATTTCAGCAACGTAATCCATCACCGGCACAGCCAGCCAGCCGCCAAACTCCTTTTGCGCAATATGAAGCACCGGAATGAGTGCAGATTTTTGTTTTCCCTCGGGATATCTCGCGATAATTTTCTGTACCTGTTTTAATGTTTCAGGCTGAAAAGCTATTGTTTCGCTCATTTTTAAAGATTTTAGATTTTAGATTTTAGATTTAGATGAAATCACATTTCTAAAAATCTTATCAGTTGTATAACTTTTTATATGTAAAGACTTTGGATTAATTTAAAATTTATAATCCAAAATTTATAATTTTATTAAGCGTCAAGTTCGCCTGCGATAACGTTCATGCTGCACATGGTAACTACCGCGTCGGAAATCATTCCTCCTTTGATCATCTCCGGATATGCCTGATAATAAATAAAGCACGGACGGCGGAAATGCAGGCGGTAAGGCGTCCGCCCACCGTCGCTCACCAGGTAAAAACCGAGTTCGCCGTTGCCACCTTCTACGCAGTTATAGATTTCTCCTTTTGGTACGTCTGTTTCACCCATCACAATTTTGAAGTGATAGATGAGTGCTTCCATATTATTGTAAACATCTGCTTTTTCGGGAAGGTAGAATTCCGGTACATCGGCATGGAAAGCTCCCTCCGGAAGATTTTTATAGGCTTGGTTGATGATTTTCAAACTTTCCCAAACTTCCTGCTGACGCACCATGAAACGGTCATAAGTATCGCCGGAGGAACCAATTGGGATGATGAAATCGAAATCATTATAAGAAGAATAAGGATCAGCAACACGTACGTCGTAATCTACACCCGTCGCGCGAAGATTCGGCCCAGTAAATCCGTAACTCAAGGCTCTTTCTGCCGAGATCGCACCTACTTTGATGGTACGGTCCATGAAAATCCGGTTTCGTTCATTCAGTGCGCAGAACTCACCCCAGATTTTAGGGAATTTCTTAAGCCATGTTTGAAGAAGTTCGTGGAATCTCGGGCTGAAATCTCTTTCAAAACCTCCGATTCTACCCATGTTAGTGGTCATACGTGCACCGCAAACCTCTTCGTACATTTCATAGATTTTCTCTCTTTCCTGAAACAGGTAGGTAAGACCGGTGATCGCACCTGCATCCATCGCGATTACGCCGTTACAAACCATGTGGTCGGCAATACGCGCCAGCTCCATCATGATCACACGCATATAATCGACGCGTTTTGGAACTTCGCAGCCAATCAGTTTTTCAACCGTAAGGTGCCAGCCAATATTGTTGATGGGCGCTGAACAGTAGTTCATACGGTCGGTAAGCGTCGTAATTTGGGTGAAATTCCGTCTTTCGCTTATTTTCTCATAAGCGCGGTGAATGTATCCGATGGTCTGCTCTGAGTGCAGGATGCGTTCGCCATCCATCGTGAGTACATTCTGGAAAATTCCGTGTGTCGCAGGGTGCGTAGGACCTAGATTGAGTGTATAAAGCTGCCCGTCAATCTGCTCTTTCGAATCGTGCTGGTTGAGTATATTGGATAGTGCGTTGTCTTTCATAATTTTTGATCTGAGTTTTGAAATTTGAAACCGTGGATCTCAAAATTCCGTATTTCAAATAATCTCTATCGGCCGAACATTTTATCATCCTTGTCCGTACGCGTACCATCTTCCAGTCGGTATTCTTTAAGTAACGGATGGTAACCAATGTCTTCCATATTCAGGATTACGCGGAGATCCGGATGGCCTTTGAATTTAATTCCATAAAACTCAAAAGTTTCACGCTCCATCCAGTTGGCGCCGGCATAAAGATCGGTAAGGGTATCAATTTCAGCATTTTCCCGCGGCATGAAGGTTTTGATCCTCATGCGGAAATTGGTCATCATGTTGTGAAGATGATAGATCACGCCAAGTTCTTTCTCTGGTTCACCCGGATAATGAATGCCACAGATATCGGTAAGAAACTTGATCTCCAGGCTGGAATCGCGCAGATAGTGAATTACTTTTTTTACGTCTTCTTTCTTTATCTCTAAAGTCAAAAAGTCATAGGGTTCGGAATGTGAAATCACGGAGTCCGGAAACTCGCGTGTGATGGCTTCTAAAACAAATTCGTTGGTCATAGAGTTAAATTGATAGTGCGCAAAACTTCTAAATATACTTTACGCACGGTAATCATTCAGGCTTTTGAGCCATTTTATCTTTAGCTGATTCCGTAAGATTCAAGCAGGTGCTGATATTCCGGTGTGTCACGTCTGCGGATGCTTTCGCTCTCGCAAAGCGCCTGAACCTGCATCACACCTTCGATGATCTGCTCCGGTCTTGGCGGGCAACCCGGGACGTACACGTCAACAGGAATGATTCTGTCAATTCCCTGCAAAACAGAGTACGTATCGAAAATACCACCACTGCTGGCACACGCGCCCACAGCAACAACCCATCTTGGCTCTGCCATTTGCGTATAAACCTGCTTCAAGACAGGACCTAATTTTTTTGAGATCGTACCGCAAACCATCAGCATATCTGCCTGGCGTGGGGAAAATGAGTTTCTCTCCATGCCAAAACGCGATGCGTCATAGGTTGGGTTAAGAACCGCCATGAATTCAATACCGCAACAGGACGTTGCAAAAGGAAGCGGCCAAAGTGAATATTTACGTGCCATGCCAATAACGCTGCTGAGTTTGGTGGCAAAGAAACCTTCGCCTTCGAAACCTTCAGGAGGTTCGGCATCCATTCTTACTACTGGTTTTGTATCTGACATTTTTTTAAATACTTTAATAATTAATAATTAGGCGTGCAGTTTCTTTTTTACTTATCCCAATCGAGGGCGCCACGTTTCCAAACGTACACAAAAGCAATAAAAAACACGGAAATGAAAGTAAGAACTGCAAGAAAACCTTCAATACCGAACTCACGCAGATTCACTGCATAAGGATAGAAAAACACAATTTCCACATCGAAGAGCACGAAAAGAATCGCGGTAAGGAAGTACTTTACCGAGAAAGGCGTACGTGCGTTTCCTTCGACATCAATCCCACACTCAAAGTTTTCGTTCTTTTTAAATGAAGAATCTTTCTGTTTTGGTCCGAGGAAGTGCGTACCCATAATACAGAGCAACACAAAACCGAAACCTACGGCAACCTGAATGAGAACTGGAATATAATCTGCTGGAATATTCATAGGATACTATAATTTTTCAATCTACAAATTTACGAAATTAAGTGCAACAGATAAAAATTTAAGTCTTCAAATCTCCTTAAAATGTGCGTAATCGCTGATTTTAAATACAATAATCAGTCCTGATCTTTCTTTTTAAGCTTTTGCAGAACCAAATAGGCCAGATAACCAATATATAAAAACAAAAAACTGGCAAAAAGAATATTAATAAGGTGGTTCATCCGCTCGTCCCGCACCTGAAAAAACTGGTTGTAGACGATAAATGCCAGTACCAGAACGGAATAGATATATAACTGTTTTTTCATTGGTTTAGATTAAATGAGCGAAGAAAGTTATTCCACAATCATCGAATATGTTCTCCTGCGTTTATGGTTCACGGGATTATAATCCTGCCAAAGCACCTGAACGCTCTTGTTTTCCTCAAGTTCCGGATTGGTTTCGGCTATTTTGATGCCCATCTTGCGGAAACGGATAAAAATTTCTTTAAAAATAATCGCCGTCACGCCACGACGCTGGTATTCTGGATGGATGCCGATCAGGTAAAAGTTGGCTCGGTCATTTTTTCGCCCCGCCTGCAGGAAATGCCACCAGCCAAAGGGCCAGAGTCTGCCTTTGGATTTCTGTAAAGCTTTCGAATAAGACGGCATAGTGACAGCGAAAGAAATCAGTTCACCCTTTTCATCGGTCACGCAGATAACATAATTCGCGTCGATGTAAGGAAAATATTTTTCGCGGTAGGTCTGTTTTTGTTCTTCAGTGATCGGCGTGTAGGTAGAAAGCGTGTTGTAAGTCTGATCGAGCAGTTTGAACATCGGATCGATGTACGGCAGGATCTCTTTCTTATTTTTAAAATTGACAACTTTAAGCTTATATTTTTCGGCAATCAGCGTGCTGAACCGATCGATTTTTTCCGGCAAGACAGTTGGGAAATTCATCTCAAATTCCACCCATTCTTTTTCCTTCACCAGACCCATGTTTTCAAGGTGCTGCGGATAGTATTCGAAATTATAAAGCCCGATCATCGTCGCCAGTTTATCAAAACCCATCGTCAGCATGCCGGATTTGTCCAGATTGGTAAAACCCATCGGGCCTTCGATCTTGCTAATCCGGTGTTCGCGCGCGAAATCTTTGGCTGCATTGATGAGTGCTTCTGAAACTTCGTGGTTATCAATAAAATCAAGCCAGCCAAACCTTACTTTGCTGATGCCGAGCTCTTTCTCTTCTTTTCGGTTAATCATCAATGCAATCCGACCAACAACTTTGCCGGATTTCATTGCTAAATATTTCTTTGTATCGGAATAGGCGAGGGCGGGATTTTGGGAAGGATCCCAAACGTTTTTTTCTTCGTTGATTAAAGGGGGTACGTAATTTTTGTTATTTTTGTAGAGTTCCATAGGAAAATGGACGAATCGGTCTAAATCACGGGCATTTTTTACTTCAACTAAAGAAACTTGGGGCATTGCTGTACGTTTGTAAAAACAAAGATAATTGATTAAAACAGATATAAAAACTTTGGCATGTTTTTTACAATTGAAAGGGAAAAATTAAATTTAAAATTCAAAATATAAAATGACAGGTTACTATGTAATTATTGGGATTTCGATGCTGGTGAGTTGGCTTGTTTCTGCCCGTTTAAAATCAAAATTTGAACATTATTCAAATGTACATCTGCGAAACGGAATGTCTGGCAAAGAAGTAGCTGAAAAAATGCTGCGGGACAACAACATCAATGATGTAAAAGTGATTTCCGTTCCCGGCCAGTTAACGGATCACTACAACCCGATGGATAAAACGGTAAATTTATCTGAAGCAGTTTATATGCAGAGAAATGCGGCCGCAGCAGCTGTTGCGGCTCATGAATGCGGACACGCTGTTCAGCATGCTGTGGGCTATTCAATGCTGCAGCTTCGTTCAAAACTGGTTCCGCTGGTGAGCATCAGTTCGAACTTAATGCAGTTTGTACTTATTGCGGGCATCGTACTGATGACCGCGACGCAAACCATTGATAATCCGAACGGAAACACCACTGTTCTTGCAATTGGTGTTGCGATGTTCGCGGTGACGACGCTTTTCGCATTCATCACCTTGCCGGTAGAATATGATGCCAGTAACCGCGCGATGAAGTGGCTTAAAGACACCGGCACCGTAACCAGTGAAGAATTTGTGGGTGTGAAAGATTCACTTACATGGGCTGCACGTACTTACCTTGTGGCTGCTGTAGGTTCACTCGCTCAACTTCTGTACTGGGCATCGCTACTGATGGGCAGACGCGATTAACTCAAGAATTGAAATGAAATATGATGCATCTCGGACAATTGTTCCGAGATGTTTTCTTTTAAAGCCATTCGCAGTGTTGCAGTGATTGAGCAGTTTTCATCGGCTTTAAATTCCAGGATCTTTGCTTCAAACTTATTGAGCAGCGTGAATATCTGGTTCTGCTTTTCGAAACTGAAATCAATCTGCACCGTACATTCAAGTTCTTTTATAATGATTTTGGCAGCTTCGAGCGTCATTTTTGCCGATTCCTTGTATACTTTCACCAAGCCTGCAACGCCAAGCTTTGTGCCGCCGTAGTATCGAACCACTACCACGAGTATGTTTGTGACTTCGTGCGCAAGCAGTTGGTTGTAAATTGGCAATCCGGCGCTTCCAGCGGGCTCACCGTCATCGTTCGCGCGGTAATTTTCACCATTGAGGCCAAGTCGGAAGGCATAGCAATGATGCGTGGCTTTCGGATGCAAGGTCTTGATGTTATCTAAGGCCTGTTTTAAATCTGTCTCATTCTGCACAGGGAATGCAAAACCGATGAACTTGCTGCCTTTCTCCTTCAGCAGCACGTCTGAAACGGGCACTGCTATTGTCTTGTATTCAAATTTCAAAACGCGGAATTTTTATAAAAATTAATGAGATTATCTTCAAAAACTTCGGATATCTTATTATTAAAAGCGAATTCCGGCGCTTTGGTGCCATTTTCAAGCTTTAAGTTTTCATTTTTAATGACGATTGCTTCATCCCACAGATTTTCGTTGATGAATTGCTGCATTGTAAATCGGCCACCTTCCAAGATTAATGATTGGATCTGCAACTCAAACAGTTTTTCCATTATCTGGTGCAGCATTTTTTCTTTTTCGATTTTTTTATAAATGACGTTGCTTTCCTGACCCTCTTTTATTCCGTTAAAAACTACGGTTTGCGCTTCATCATTCAATATATTAAAGCCGCGCGGAACCTTTAAGTTAAAATCAATAAGAATGCGGACAGGATTTCTGCCAGATATTTCCCGCACCGTAAGAGCAGGATTGTCATTCAGGGCCGTCTGAGTCCCGACCAGAATGGCATGTTCGCGGCTTCTCAAGGTGTGCACGAACTGTTTTGTGAGCAGGTTGCCGATCTGGGTTGGTTTAAAATCTTTATCTAAATAACCATCGCCGGATTCGGCCCATTTCAGAATGATATAAGGTCGTTTTTTCTTGTGGAACGTGAAAAATCGCCTGTTTATCAGCTGACATTCTTCTTCCAACACACCTGAGAAGACTTCAATACCCGCATCTTCAATTATTTTTCGACCTTTGCCATTCACTTTTGCATGTGGATCCAGCGTTCCGATCACCACTTTTTTAAATCCGATCGCGGCCAGCTTTTCGGCGCACGGCGGCGTTTTTCCGTAATGCGAGCAAGGTTCAAGCGAGACATAGATCGTAGATTCTCGCAGAAGTTCAGGGTTCTTTACGGAATTTATAGCATTGATTTCCGCATGTGCCTCTCCGGCCTTCCGATGGTATCCTTCACCGATGATCTTGTCATTATGCACGATCACGCTGCCGACTATCGGGTTTGGATAGGTCTGCCCCAGCGCATTTTCCGCGAGTTGTATGCAGCGCCGCATATAAATTTCGTCTTTCGTCATCAAAATCTTGTTTAACCTAAAAAAGCCCGACTGATGCCGGGCCGTAAATATTATAAAAACTTAATTTCCGCCCTCTCGGACCACTTTTATTTCAGGAATTTTATACTCAATTAAATTTAACATGAGTTGGTCGCGCTGTTTTGCGAGCGCTTTAGCCGCCAATTTGGGGTCGCCGTACATTCTTTTCGCATAAGCTAAAATGAGAAAGTTCTTTTGCGTTCCGTTATTGTAAGGCTTGAAGCGGTAGATATTGTACTCTACGAAAGCGTCGCCTTTTTCAGGAGTTTCCGAAATGAAATAATCTACCACAAACTCGCTGCCGTCCGGACTTTCCGTTACATTTACCTTGGCAAATTTGTCTTTTTCCGCGCGGTTTTGAATCGATTCCACTTTTTGTCTTACGGCGAGCTCAATATCTATTTCCTTTGTAAAATAGGAAAAGTCAAGAATTTGGTTAAAATCTTCAATACGCTCATCGCGTGGCATGTACTGTTGGCGCATCAGTGTTTTTGATGCTTCTTTACTCCAGGCCAGAAAAAATTCTGTACCGTCCAGTTCAATCGGTCCCGGAATCGATAGCAAATCCCGGACTTCCTGTGCATTCACAATCGAAAATGTACCCAGAAATATAGCAAAAAGCAGTCGTCTAAACATATCGGAAAGTTATTGGTTTTCGCCGACAACGATGTTATGAAGACTTTGCTTCATATTTTCAAGCTGTAACTTTTTTTCATCGATCCTGTCGAAAGTGTCTTTCAGAAGCGGGTTTTCGCGTGTCGGGTTGCTGAAGAAACCGAGGTTGTTTTCCATTTTCACGATTTCCGCTTCCAGGTCTGCGATTTGATTCTTGATTTTACGCGCTTTATCAGTTAGCTGATTTTCCGAAAGGCCTTCCTCCTTCAGGTCATAATCATGAATTTTGTTGAGCTTCATCTTCTCACGCAGTGCTTTGTTGAACTCCGTGTTGATGCTCAGTTTTTCACGCGGAACTTTGCCGATGTTGTTCCAGCTCGTTTTTATCTGCTCGATTCTTTCCACGCTACCTTCCTCATCGCTTATTTCTTTCAGTTCATCAAGAAGCTGCTTTTTCCTCTTGTAATTTTCTTTCCAGTTATCATTGGACGCGTTATTTTTCTCGCGGTAATTATTGAAAAAAGTATTGCATGCATCACGGAAATCGTCCCAGACTTTATTGGTCATGCTGCGTGGAACGTGCCCGATCTGCTTCCAGTCTTCCTGTAGTTTTTTAAACAACGGCACCGCAGTTTCCCAATCTTCCGAAAGACTGTTGTCCTTCGCAGTCTGGATGAGTTGAAGTTTTTTCTCCAGATTGGCGTGTTGCGATGTCTTTAATCCTTTATAAAAATCGTTTTTGGCCGAATTGAAATTCTTGAGCTGAAGTTTAAACTCATTCCAGTTTTGGTTTGAAACTTTGCGCGGCACGCTGCCAATTTTCAGAAACTCGCCGCGCAGATCCTCGATTTTTCTGATGGCGTTTTGCCAGTAATTGTGGTTGGGCTCTTTTTCAGGTTTTGCCAGTTTTTTCAGTTCCTCAATTATCTTATTTTTCTTCTCGAGGTTTTCGTTTTGCTCCGTTTCTATCTGTGCGGAAAGTTCCGACTTGCGGTCGTGGATCTTATTTGAGATCTCTTTGAACATCTCCCAGGTTTTCTCCCGGAATTCCTCCGCCACAGGCTCGGCTTCTTCTTTCCAGAGTTTGTGCAGATACTGAAGCTCGTTGAGTGCTTTCTGCACGGCCGGCTCTTCCTGCAGCTGCTTCGCACGTTCGATGATATGCTGTCTTTTCTCAAGATTATGCGCGAATTCCTGCTCCAGATATTCTTTGTTCATATCCAGCATCTGATAGAACTGGTTCAGATGATGGAAGTAGTTGTTGTTCAGTATTTTAAATTCAGATTTTGCTACCTGACCCGCGTTTTTCCAGGCATCCTTTATTTCGCGGATGGCTTTGAAAAGATTGGTGCCGGCTTCTGTATTGGTGTAAAGCGCCTTTAATTTTTCGATGATATCCTGTCTTTCCACAAGATTTGCGGCGTGTTGCTCCTCCTGTTTCTTGCTGTAGGCATCATTTTTTTCGCGGAACTGATGCGCTAAATTTGAAAAGCGGCTCTGCTCCGGATGATGGTAATCGAAATCTGCGGCGTCGCCTCCTTTTTCTATATAGGCTTTCTTTTCCATTTCCGTGTCGTCCTGGATGAATTTATAGGCCTGATCTTTAAGCTGATTAAATTTTTTGAAATGGGCGCCGGCATCTTCTTTAGAAATCAGATTTTGCATCTCATCCAAAATCTCACTCAGATTCATATGTGAAATTTCTTCCGGTTCGTCAGCAGAATGATTTTCTTCCGCATCAGATGAATCTTGAGTTACGGTATCGGAAACTTTAATTTCCGCAACTTTAGAATCTTCATTTTGAATTTCAGCATTTTCTGTTTCGGCAGGTGTGTCGTCCATTTTGTCGGAATCTTTATTCATTTCTGTTTTATCGCGTTCCTCCTCGATTAGTCTGGAAGAGACCGCCACTTCAGTTGGGTTTGCACTCGATTCCTGTGTGTCCTGTTGCTCACTGGTGGCTGTGTTGACGCCGTAAGCGCTTTTGTTTTCGATTTGGCCGTCCGCTGCATTTTCGGTAGTTTCAGGCTTTTTATTGGGTTGTTCAGAGAAAGATTCTTCTGTGGTCATGGCAGTTTCGTTTAAGTTTATAAGAAGCGGTTGGCACACCTCTTTGTGTATCAGTGCACTAAATTAACTATTTTTTATTTAAAGATTCCAAATTTCCCATGCTTTTTCAGCCTGCTGTTCGAGCATATAGAGACCATTGACAGTTTTCGCGCCGTACCGCGATGAATTTTTAATAAAAGCAGTTTCAGACGGATTATAAATCAGGTCAATCACCAGATGGCGGTCCGTAAGCGCATCAAAGGGAAACTCAACGCAATTTTCCACATCCGGGAAAGTGCCTACAGGCGTGCATTGCACAATCAGAAGGTTTTCAGCCACGGTTTCGGCGTTCAAGTTTTCGAAATTTAGTTCCGAATTACGGCTTACTGTGATAAAATCAATTCCGTTTTTTTTGAGGACATACTGCACAGCTTTCGCGGCGCCACCATTACCCAGAATAATAGCGGAACGGTGATCGGCAATCCAATGAAGCAGTAGTGTTTTTTCAAAACCGAAAACATCCGTGTTGTAGCCGGTTTTTATACCGTTTTTAATTGAAATACAGTTCACCGCACCGGTTTTGCGCGCTTCATCGCTCAGTTCGTCGAGGTAAGGAATTATTTTTTCTTTATATGGAATCGTTACATTCAGTCCGCGTAAACTGCGATTGCAAAAATGCGATTCAACATCCGATATATCCGCCAAATCGTATAATTCATAGCTGTAATTCTTCAGCATCAGTCTTTGAAATTTATTCTCGAAATACCGCTTTGAAAATGAATAGGATATATTTCTGCCTATAAGTCCGAATGATTTCTGTTCCATCATTCAAAAATAGAAAACCGTTTACTCGGACACAACACTTTTAAATATAATAATGAAAGACAATCGAATTTAATGATATCAAAAGTTCTATTGTCTTAAAAAATAGCCCTAAAGTGGGATTGATTCGGCCTGCATCGGGATGTACATTTGCTAGAAAAATTTTACACAATGAAAAAAACTTTATCAACTTTTATTGTGCTGGCCTTTACTGGTCTCAATGCACAATCACTCGACAACACGTTCGGAGCGAACGGTACTTACACGCATCTGGATCTGATGAGCTATTTTGAGGCGACCGAGCTTCTCGACGGCAACGTGCTCCTCAGTGGCGACCGGTATATTGAAGATTTAAATATATCGCAGGCCAAAATGGTGAAAATGAAACCTGACGGAAGTATTATACCTCATTTGGAACGGGCGGAAGTTTTGTGATTGATCAGTATGCCGGCATCGACTATTACGAAGCATTTTCACAGGCTTATCCATTGCCGGACGGAAAAATTCTGACCCTGTACGGTTCTGAATACGACAACGGAATTGACCAGAGCGTCATTTCATTCCGAATGCTGCGCCTGAATGCCAACGGAACGGTGGATAACACTTTCACAGGCTATCAGCAGAGCAATATAGCGGAAGAGGATGCGCCATATGGTTTGATTCCATTACCTTCTTCAAAATTTTTGGTCTATGGTGGCGATTATATCATGAGATTTAATCAGAATGGAACATTGGACACAACATACGGAAATAACGGTGTGAGATCATTCAGTGTTGATGTGGAAGAAATTAATCGGATAGGCAATGCCCTATATCTTCACGATTACTTAAGTAACAGGCTGATAAAACTCGATAACGAAAGTTCCATCAATACCACCATTTTCAATTTAGCTCAGGGTTCCTATGTGCATTTCAGCGGAAACAATATTTTCATTGAAGATCCGAACGACAAAATCATAAAGCTGAATGCAGATTTGCTGCCTGTAAGCAACTTTGGAGTTAACGGAACGGCAACTTATCAGGATTTTGTGGGCAGCAACTTCGTATTTCAGCCGGGAGGCAGCATCATTGCCGAAAATATTGATTATATCTACGATGGAAACAACAATACCATTGGTTATAACAAAAACTTCCGCCGCATCAATCCAAATGGTTCGCTGGATACCAGTTTTGGCACTGCGGGTGTTTATACCCTGTATGTTCCGGAAAGCGCGCCGTACTCACCGTGGAGTGACCAGTTCCTGCACAGCAACGGCAAACTTTACCACGTTTTTTATGACAAAGAAGTGGATGTAGCCAATGCAACACTATATCTGAAACGCAGTAATTTACCTGCGGAGTTGCTTGCTGTAAGTGACCAGACTGAAGGTTCTACATTGCGGATCGTACAGAATCCGGTAAAAGACCGGCTGCTTCTAAGCGAACCGGTAAGCCAGGCGAAGATTTATGATTTGAGCGGCAGAGCCACTGAAATTGTTTTTGAAGGTAGTGAAAGTGCGGTGAACAGCCTTAAAGCGGGTGTTTATATGCTGAATGCTACTTCCAGAACGGGCAAAACAGTAACGCTTAAGTTCATTAAAAAATAGGAACATATTAATTAAATGATCAGAGAATCCGCTTCTTTAGAGAGGCGGATTTTTTTTGATTATTTCAGCTAAGCTGTTGGTTAAATATTTAAACAAAAAAAGACCAGCTAGCGCCGGTCTTATTATTTAAAATCTAAATGATTTACTGCACGATGAATTTGGTGCTGCTGCTTCCGGCTTTCAGGATATACACACCTTTTGGTAAGTTCTGAAGTGAAATCTTCGATGTGTTTTTGAACGGTTGGTTGACAGACTGAACCAGTTTTCCTGTAAGATCAAAGATCTGTACCTGCCTAATTTCATTAAGATTCTCGCCTTTAACGCTGATTTCGCCGTTTTTCACCGGATTCGGGAAAACCTGCAGTCCACCTGTTTTTACTTCTGTTTCGCCTGTTGCGAGTGTTGAAGTCCAGATCATTGTTACGTATTCCGGGTGATCAATATAAGGGTTTCGGTTGCCCTGGTACGTGTATGCATAGTTGTTTCGGTCAATTTCCTTTTGCGAAACAGGATCATTCTGGTGCCACTGGAGCAAAAGATTGATATACCACTGATCGAAACCGCGGTCTGATGAACCATCCTGCGGGTTGTTCGCGTCGGTGTGTTTGAAGCTTGCAAGTCTGTCCTGGTAGCGGGTGATAAAATAAAGCAGACTTCGTGCGATGTCACCTTTGAATTCATTGATAGGCTCAAATACAGTTCCGTTGTAACCCGGGAAGTTGCTTGTGCCGAGTTTCGAACCGTTAGTTGATGTCCAGCTTGCGGTTCCTACTGTACCGAAAGGGTAGTTGCTGCGTTTACCGTTCACATAGCCATCGGTAGGGAAGATGTGGAGGTAGTCACTTTTCATCGGCGCATTCTCATTGAAAAATCCCTGTGGAAAAACGTGCTCGCGGTTGTAGCATACGCCTTCACCATTGTAGTTTCCGCACTCCTTCTGTCCCGGAATCCAGTTGTAAGCATCCGGCCCGTTGGGTTTTTCCGAGTAAATGTCGAGGATTGTGTTGTCATTTTCATAATATTTATCCAGGTCACCTACTTTGTAAGCGTCAAGCAAAGCATTGTAGCCATTGTCACGGTGACCGTTCTTTACGATCTGGTGCAGCTGTGTTTTCAGGGCGTATCCGGTACCGGTTGCCGTATTATAATATCCGTTTGGGATTTGCGCTGCTGCGAAGCCCGCAATGAAGAGCGCAATTTGAAAATATAGTAACTTTTTCATATCAGTTATTGATTAAAAATTAGGGGTGTAAAGGTAAAGAAAAATTAGAAACGGTAAACTTTTACTTTTGAGTGGAATAGGTAGTGTTTACCTTGGAAAAAAACCAGGATACCGCTACACCGAAAACCGCTGCCGTACCGGCGACAATAAAGTAATTCACCGGAAGAATGCGCACCGGAAATGCCAGGTCTGTGCCTGCACCGGCCTTGAAAAATCCGGTTTCGATCTGCACATAGCTCAGTACAGTCCCCAGCAGTAAGCCACTCAGGATACCAAAGGCTACAATGAGAATTCCGGTATAGAAGTAAATATTTCTAAGTGATCTCTGATTCAAACCTAACGAAATCAATGATTTCGCCTGCTCCTTTTTGTCGAGCTGAAGGATGATGATCGCGCCGGCCAGATTGAAAGTGGTGATAAAAATCACCAGTGCGAAGATCAGGTAGATGAACAGTTTTTCGGTATTGATCATCTTCCAGAAGGCCGCATTTTCTTCAGATTTGGTGGTAAGGACGTACTTACTTCCCAATTTTTGCTGCAGAGCGCTTTTCACGGCTTGCGCTTCGTCGGCATTTTTAAGTTTAATGACGATTTGGTAAGCCGAATTCTTAGGGAGTTCCAGCAGTTCGCGTGTTAGTTCGATGGGTGATATCACCGTGTTGTCGAGCTGATCGTTGCCCGGAAAAACGCCGGACACAAAGATGTCGCGCTTGTTGAAAATATCCTCCTCCTTACTGATGATTCCGGTGCCGGGTTTGGGCATCATCAGGTTGGCCACGTCCGAACTTTCGCCCACCGGAATACTCAGCCGGTTGTCGAGCTTGTTTTCAAGCAGTACTTCGTTCGAATATTTAAAACTCGGGTAAGAGCCGTAGAAAATATTTTTGTCAATCGGATTCACCAGTACATAAGCCGAATCTACGCCGCGCAGATTGGCTATATCGCCGTTCTCGCGGAAATTGATGTATACTTTTTCTTCGATGACCTTTGAGAAATGCGCGATCTTCGGTTCAGACGCCAGCACTTTTGCAGCCTTCTGAATTTCCGGTAAAGTTTTCCCCGACTTGCTTTTAAGCGTAAGATCGGCGTGCAGGTTCGCAATCAGGTCCTGGTTTAGGTCCTCCAGGCCCGAAAACACCGAGATGATGATGAACATCGCGGTGGCAGCCACCGTCATCGCCAGTGCCGCGAGCCACGTGATGAACGTCACGGCGGTACTGCCTTTCTTGGCCAAAAGGTAGCGCGTCGCGATATAGAACGGCGTGTTTTTCAAGAGTTGTGGAGGTTTATAGAATCGGGTTGTCGCCTTCGCCTTTCAGTTCTTTCTCTATTTTTTCCACATCGTCCAGCGTGGTGTCGAGGTAGAAATTCAGGTCCGGAATGATACGCACCTGCTTGCCCATTTTCTGGCCCAGGAAGTTGCGGTAGGTAGATTTGTTCACCTCAATCTCCTTCATGATCGCGCTTCGCAGAGCCGGCGGAAAAATGCTGAGATATACCTTGGCAATACTCAGGTCGGCCGTGATTTTTACATCAGAGACGGTGACCAGAAAATTCTGCTTGCTGTCAGAAGCCTGCTTCCGGAAGAGTTCGGCGAGGTCCTGCTGTATAATCTGGGCTACTTTTCTTTGTCTGTTGCTTTCGTTCATAGTGCAAATTTAGTATTTTTGTTTTGAAATATTTGGGCGTGTCCTTTTTTCGCCGGCGCCTTTGCCAGCCGCAGAAAAAGGCCGGTCTGCGTGCAGTCGCTTTTTTGCGGCCGCTGCCGCGCCCGCAAAAAGAGCTCCAACAATGCACTCCGCCCTCACGCGCGGGAAGTCATCAAAACAAATTCAGCATGAAAATAGAACATTTAGGAATCGCCGTAAAATCACTTGCAACATCAGATAATTTATTTGCCCGCCTTCTGGGAAAAGACAGTTATAAAAAAGAGTCCGTGGAAAGGGAAGGCGTAACTACTTCCTTTTATCAGGTAGGTGAAAGCAAAATTGAACTTCTGGAAGCAAGCAATACCGACAGTCCCATCGCTAAGTTCCTGGATAAGAAAGGGGAGGGAATACACCATATCGCTTTTGGCGTAGAAGATAACCGGCTGGAAATCGAGAGATTAAAGA
>JAEZYN010000055.1 GCA_023419095.1 Bacteroidota bacterium
ACAAGGGTTTCCTTGCCGTTCGGGAAGTGCTTTTTGTTGATGATCGGATGTTGAGCGCCGGTCGCCACGATGAGGATATCGGTTTGGCTTAATTCAGTTTGCAACTGTTCAAAACCGATGTGCGGGATTTTATATTTTTCCGCTATTTTTTCGGCCTTATCGGCACTGCGGTTGGCCACTTTCACACGTGGTTTGTACACATGTTTGACGAGGTTTTCTACCGTATTCTGACCAATCTCTCCAACACCGAGTAACAGGATGTTTTTATCGGAAATATGTGGCTGATTTTTCAAAATATAATGCACGGCAGCATATGAAACCGAAGCTGCACCGGTAGAAATGCCGGTCTCGTTTTTTATTCTTTTCGAAATCTGAATTGCGGAATTGATGGCGCGCTCCAGAAAAGGATTTGCGTATTTTCTTTCTTTTTTAAAACGGTGATACGCGTTCTTAATCTGCCCAATGATCTCGAAATCACCGATAATCTGACTTTCAAGGCCAGCTGCCACGCGGAAAAGATGATTCAGTGCTTCCTCATGCTTAAGGATATTCACGTGCTTCATAAATTCCGACAGACTTACACCGATTGTTTTACAATAAAGTTCGGCTACCAGAAGATAGTTGGTAGACGTTGTGTAAATTTCGGTACGGTTGCAGGTAGAAACCACAAAGGCGTCACCAAGATTTTGGTTGTGCAGATTGCTCACGAACTCCTTGATGTGGTCATCAAAAAAAGAAAACTTACCACGCGTAGCCGCATCAGCTTTCTCGAAACTTACGCTGAGGACAGCAAAATTGGCGGTTTTGTGAATGTTCGGATCGTGGTTCATAACGCAAGCGCAAATTTAAGACTTTAAATTGAATTGGCGAAAGTTACGCACCTGAGCATTCTCAGTAAAAAAGGCTTTACGTAAAGATTGGCGCCGAAAATTTTTGGCTTTGGAAAAATATTTAAGAGCTTAAAAAGTTATAAATGAAACACGGTACTTTTTAATAAAACTTTAACCAAAATAAGATGCGCGCAATTTTCGGGACGCGGGTATTTTTATATCTTTGTACACTTTAAAAAAATCACGAAAAAAATGGGTCTATTTGATATGTTTACGCAGGATATTGCGATTGATCTTGGCACAGCTAACACGCTGATTATACATAACAACAAGATCGTAATTGATCAGCCATCTATAGTGGCGATCGAGCGCTCCAGCGGTAAACCTATCGCAGTAGGTGAGAAGGCGAAACACATGCAGGGCAAAACGCATGAAGACATCAAGACGATCCGTCCGCTGAAAGACGGCGTTATCGCTGATTTCCATGCTTCCGAGCACATGATAAAGGAATTCATTAAGCAAATTCCGGGAATTAAAGGAAAGCTGTTTCAGCCGACCCTAAAAATCGTAATTTGTATACCTTCCGGAATTACCGAGGTAGAAAAACGCGCCGTGCGCGATTCTGCCCAAAAGGTAAACGCGAAGGAAGTGCGATTGATATATGAACCAATGGCTGCTGCCATAGGTGTCGGCATTGATGTGCAAAAGCCCGAAGGTAACATGATTATCGACATAGGTGGAGGAACGACCGAAATTGCAGTTGTGGCGCTTGGCGGTATCGTTTGCGACAAATCTGTGAAGATTGCCGGGGATGTTTTCACCAATGACATTGCTTATTATCTGCGTACACACCACAACCTTTACATTGGTGAAAGAACTGCGGAGCGCGTTAAAATAGAAGTAGGTTCGGCGGTTGAAGATCTTGATCTCGACCTGGAAGATATTCCGGTACAGGGACGTGACCTGATTACGGGTAAGCCGAAAGAAATCATGGTGAACTACAAAGAAATTGCGCGTGCGCTGGATAAATCGATCATCAGAATCGAGGATGCTGTGATGGAAACGCTTTCTCTTACACCTCCTGAACTGGCGGCAGACATTTACAAAACCGGTATTTATCTGGCTGGTGGCGGTGCGTTGCTGCGCGGTCTTGCGGACAGACTTCATAAGAAAACGGGACTTCCGGTTTTCGTAGCAGAAGATCCTTTGCGTGCGGTAGTGCGTGGCACGGGTATCGCGCTGAAAAACATGGATAAGTTCAATTTCCTTATTAAATAATTTTCTTCTAACATTTTCGATACGTAATCAATGGGATTTTTGCTGCGCTTATTTTCGAAGAACGGCTTGTTCGTATTCTTCATATTTTTGCAGCTTATCGCAGTTGTACTCATATTCAGCCGCAATTCCATGCAGCAGTCCTGGCTTGCCGGACAGACGGCTGCATTTAACTCGTGGGTTTCCGGGTATATTGATGAAGGTGCCTCGTACCTGAAACTAAAACAAATTAACGAGCAACTGGTTGCCCAGAACAAAGCGCTGATGGAACAGGTTTACGGCAAGAACGTGACTGTGATTCCGCAGTTTCGTAAAGTTCATGATACGATTGGCGGCGGACAGATTTACACTTTTGTTGATGGCGATATTATTTTCAACAGCATCAACAGGAAAGATAATTATTTTACTATAAACCGCGGCCGCCGAGATGGCGTTTTGCCTCAGATGGGTGTGATGGCGCCGAACGGAATCGCGGGAATCGTCATCAATTCTACCAATTCGTATTCGCTGGCACAGTCTGTTTTAAGTTTAAATAAAATTAAAATAAATGCGGCACTGAAAAAATCCGGCTATTTCGGTACATTGACGTGGCGCGGTGAAGATTCTCGCACGATGCATCTTTCAGATATCCCGAAATATGTGCCGCTTCAGGTGGGAGACACGGTAATCACCGACGGTAAATCTGCAATTTTTCCGCAGGGAATCATGATCGGCAAAGTTGCCGGCTACGAAGTAGACAGCAAAACCGGTTTTTGGGATGTTGCTGTCGAGCTGAATGAAAAAATGGGCAATCTGAGTAAAGTTTACATCGTAAAAAATCTTAAAAAAGCTGAAGTAAAGAAAATTCAGGATACACTCCAGGCAACTATAAAACGGGAGAAATGATAAGCAGAACGTTTTTTACTGATATTCTGATGATTGCGGTGCTGATAGCGCTGCAGGTTTTTGTGCTGAACAGAATCACGCTTCTCGGAAAATTCACACCCGTTCTTTATCCTGTTTTTGTGATGTTTTATCCGTTTTTCCGAAACAGATTTCAGTTTCTTGCGCTCAGTTTTCTGCTGGGTTTAGGTATTGATGCTTTTCTTTACACTTGGGGAATCAATGCTTTCGCCACCACGGCGATCGCCTATTTCCGTACATTGATTTTCCGCACGTCCACGGATACGTCCACAGACTTTTTCTCATTTCAGTCTCTGCAGTGGTCGCAATACCTTTTTTTTATTCTGGCAAGCATTTTTCTGCATCAGCTTCTCGTACAGTACACTGAATTTTTCAAGTTGAGCCGTTTCTTTGAGATTTTTCTAAATGTTTTGGCTACCACTGCCATTTCGTTTATATTTATCCTGATGTACGCAATTGCATTTAAAATCAAACAGAAAGTTTGAAGTCACAATATTTAAAAATCACTTTTATACTGGCTGGTCTGGCGCTTATCTTTATAGCGCGGCTGGCCTATTTGCAGCTGTTTACAGACCGCTATGCGCTGAATGCTGCCAATACATCAATAAAAACCGAATACATAATTCCGCAGCGCGGCGTCATTTTCGACCGTAACGGACGTATTATGGTTGGCAACCAGCCAGCATACGAAATCTCGTTTACGGAAGCGTTGATTCGCCCGGACTTCGACACCATCGGATTCTGTAACCTGGTAAATATTAGCAAGCAGGATTTCATTAAAAAAATTAATGAAATAAAGAAAGAAAAATATTATTCGAAGCTTACGCCGATGACTTTTATGAAAAACCTGAGCCGCGAAGAAATAGCGCGCATTCAGGAAATCATATTCAAGTATCCTGCGTTCAGCATCGTCTCACGTCCTCAGCGTCAGTATGAAGTTTCCACTTCGGGTAACTTGCTCGGCTATACCAATGAAGTGAATGAGCGCGACATCCGAAAAGATTCGCTGTATTATCTTCCGGGCGATTTTATAGGAAAATCCGGCGTAGAAAAGTCTTATGAAAAGGTTTTGCGCGGCCAAAAAGGCATTCAGTATATCCAGAAAGATATTCGGCTCCGAAGCATCGGTTCGTATAAAAACGGTGCGCTGGATAAGGATGTCGTAACCGGAAAAGATGTAACGCTCACCATCGATTATGACCTGCAGCGGATGGCAGAAGAAATGCTGGTCAATAAACAGGGAGCGATCGTAGCACTGGATCCTGCAAATGGTGAAATCCTTGTTCTTGCAACCGGTCCGGACATTGATCCTAACCTGTTCACCGGGCCCGATAAAACTAAAAATCTGTACCGTCTGCAGATGGATACCATTTACAACAACCGGCCAACTTTTGACAGATCCATCCAGGCTGCGTATCCGCCGGGTTCTACTTTTAAACTTCTCACGGCCGCAGCTGCCATGCAAATGGGCGTGATGGATGAAAATACAATTTATCCGTGTGGTGGCGGTTTTAATTACCGTGGGCTTAGGGTCAAAGGCCACGGCGGTGCAGATCCGCTGATTCCGGCCATTCAGGTTTCGAGTAACTGCCATTTCTCGTACGCTTTTATTTCCATTATGAACAAATATCCCGGCAACCCGAGCAAAGGCGTCGATGAGTGGAAGAACATAATGAGCAGTTTCGGTCTCGGCGAATTTTTAAATAATGATTTAGCCGTTGGAGCCCGCGGCAGAATTCCGAGTGGCGCTTTTTATGAGAAAAGAAGCGGTAAGAAAGACTGGAGTTCGGCTTATACCATGAACGGTTCTATATTTAACGGAATGGGGCAGGGTGATGTGCTGCTGACGCCACTTCAGATGGCAAACGCTACCGCCGCCATAGTAAACCGGGGCTGGTATTACACGCCGCATATCGTGAAAGCCATAGACGGAAAATCAAACCCCGATCCCAGATTTAAAGTAAAACACAAAACGCTTGTTGACCCAAAGCATTTTGAGCCTATCATAAAAGGTATGGAAGCGGTAGTAAACGCCGGCACCGCGCGAAGTCTGAAATC
>JAEZYN010000097.1 GCA_023419095.1 Bacteroidota bacterium
TGGTTTGACTCTCGCCATTATTTTTATATTTATTTATTATACTTCACTACATTAGACCACCACACAACCATTAGGTTAAATATGAAGGTCCGCACTCAACACAGATTTCTTAGTGAAATTCTGCGAAAGACTGCTGGATTGACATTGCGATTTCGTCAATTTTGAACGTTAATCCATCAATCTTAGAAGTAAAATAGTTATAAAGAATAATTGCAACAGCAGATGTACCAATACCTAAAGCGGTATTTACAAGTGCTTCAGAGATACCGATTGAAAGTGCTGCTGAATCCGGTGTTCCTCCACCTGCACCCAGTGCGCTAAATGCCTTGATCATCCCGATTACCGTGCCGAGTAGAGCTACAAGCGTTGCAACTGTACCTAATGTTGAAAGAATCATCATGTTTTTCTCCAGCATTGGCATCTCAAGTGTCGTAGCTTCTTCGATAGACTTGTTAAGTGCTACCATTTTTTGCTCTTTATTCATAGTAGTATCGTGAGCCAAAGCTTTGTAAGTCGTAAGACCTTCCTTCACTACGTTACCTACGGAACCTTCCTGTCTGTCGCACTCTTCTAAAGCTTCGTCTACTTTATTTTGGTTAAGTAGGTTTCTTACATTAAGTACAAACTGATCTACATTACCTTTACCTGATGCTTTGCTAAGAACCATAGCTCTTTCTACAGAGAATACGATTACAATGATCATGAAAGAGATAAGAATCGGTACGATCGGTCCACCCATGTAAATGATACCCATAAATCCGTCTGGATGCAGTTCCTTTGTTTCCAAACCTGAGAATCCTACTGAAGAAAGACCTTCCAGCCTGGGATCAGCCTTAAAGTTACCCGGACTACCCAAAACAAATAAATAAATAGCCACACCTATCAGGATAAGGATAGGTATGATCAACGCAGGATTCAATCCTCCCACTTTTTTAGCAACTACTTGCTCCCCATTGTTTGAAACATTCATTTCCATACTAAACTAAATTATAATTGTTATTTTTTAAATTTTTCGAGTGTAAATTAAAGTCAAAATATTTTATCGTGCAAATGCAAGCCGTTGTAACCGTGGTTTTTCACTAGTTGGCAGACCCTACTTCCATTACGGATTTACTAAATTTTAAAATGTATTTTATTTAAAATAGGCATTTAGAAAAATACCTTTGAAAACAAGCCCAAAATTCACCAAGATTTTTACGATTACAACACAAAAATTTTTTTTCCAATAATTTTTACGAGACAATATTAACGATTTTTTTCTGTACTACGATTACTTTTTTGGGCGTATTTCCTGCTAATTGTGTAAGAACCCGCTCATCTTTCAGCACATTTTCCTCAATCTGGGCAACACTTAATTCCGCAGGCAGAGAAAGCTTAAATTTCATTTTGCCATTAAAGCTTATGGGATATTCAAATTCGTCTTCCACAAGATACTTTTCATCAAGCTGCGGAAATTTTTCATATTCAATTGAAGCCGCATGACCCAAACGGCTCCAAAGTTCCTCACAGATATGCGGCGCGTACGGCGAAACTACGATAGCCAGCGCTCCCAAAATTTTGCGCTTATTGGTTTTCAGCTTTTGATACTCGTTCACTGCGATCATGAATGAAGACACCGACGTGTTAAATGAAAAATTGCCAATGTCTGAAACTACTTTTTTGATCAGCGTATGCAGAATCCTGTACTCCTCCCTGCTCGGTTCCTCGTCGGAAACGCTGAAAGTATCACCGTCAAAATACAGATTATAGAATTTCTTTAAAAATCCATAAACCCCACTCAAGCCCTGTGTATTCCATGGTTTCGACTGTTCTAAAGGCCCCAGGAACATTTCGTAAAGTCTCAGGCAGTCGGCACCGTACTCTTCACAGATGTCATCCGGATTTACGACATTGTACTTAGATTTCGACATTTTCTCAACTTCACGCTCGCAGACGTATTTGCCGTCTTCCAAAATAAATTCAGCGTCAGCAAATTCAGGACGCCAGTTTCTGAACTTTTCGATATCAAGCTCGTCGGAAGTTCCTTTCAATAAGGAGACGTCCATATGAATTTTCTGAGTATGATGATCCTTTGCGAAATTTTTAGACACGAACGTATTTGATCCCTCAATGCGATACACAAATGCACTCATCCCCAAAATCATCCCCTGATTAATGAGTTTTTTAAAAGGTTCATCGTTATTGATAAAACCACGATCCTTCAGAAACATATTCCAGAAACGCGAGTAGAGCAAATGTCCGGTCGCATGTTCGCTGCCGCCGATGTACAGATCTACTTGTCCCCAATAGTCAGAAAGCTCTTTTTTGGCAAAAACCTCATCATTCTTAGAATCCATGTATCGTAAAAAATACCATGAACTGCCCGCCCAACCCGGCATTGTAGAAAGTTCTAAAGGAAAAACGGTAAGATTATCAATCAGGTCCGTATCTACAATTTCCTGTGTAGCTTCATTCCAGGCAAATGTTTTGGCATTGCCCAAAGGCGGATCACCGTCTTCAGTAGGCAGATATTTCTCCACTTCGGGAAGTTCTAAAGGCAGTGCGGAAACCGGAAGTGTGTAGGGCATCCCATCTTTATAATATACCGGAACCGGCTCTCCCCAATAGCGCTGACGCGAAAAAATAGCATCGCGCTGGCGGTAATTGGTTGTTCCGTGACCAATTCCGAGTTCCTCAATCTTGCGGATAATAGCTTCTTTGGCTTCATTAAAATTCAAACCATCTAGAAAGCCTGAGTTCACGCAAACAGAATCTTTAGAATCGAAAGAAGCTTCATTGATATCCTGATCATTTTCAATGACATTCCGGATTTCCAGACCGAACTTTTTCGCGAAACGGTGATCGCGCTCATCATGCGCAGGAACCGCCATCACGGCACCGGTCCCGTAACCCATCAGCACATAATCTGAAATGTAAACAGGCATTTTTTCCTGTGTGAAAGGATTCAATGCATACGCGCCGGTAAAAGCACCGCTCACATTCTTCACATCAGCCATGCGGTCACGTTCTGTTTTCTTTGATGTTTCTAAAATATAATTTTCTACTTCTCCTTTGTTGGCCTCAGCAGTAATAGCTTCCACAAGCGGATTTTCAGGCGCCAAGACCATAAATGTGGCACCAAAAATGGTATCCGGACGTGTGGTGAAAACTGATATATTTTCAGTAGAATCAACAAGTTTAAAATCAACTTTCGCACCTACCGATTTACCGATCCAATACTCCTGCGCGTCTTTCAAAGGCTGCGGCCAGTCGATATTCTGCAGACCTTTCAGCAACCTTTCCGAGTAAGCCGTGATGCGCATACTCCACTGCATCATTTTCTTTTGAAAAACAGGAAAGCCTCCACGCTCAGATTTGCCGTCTTTCACCTCATCGTTGGCCAAAACGGTCCCTAGTCCCGGACACCAGTTCACGGTGGTTTCGGCACGGTAAGCCAGACGGTAATTCAAAAGGATGTCCTGGCGGTCAAGTTCCGAGGCCGAATTCCATTCATCAGCGGTAAAGGTTAGTTCTTCGGTTTGCGCAGCCGAAATATTTTCCGAACCATTCTGCGCAAAAATTTCAATGAGGCTGCTGATTGGCTCTGCCTTATCGCTGTTTTTATTATACCACGAATTAAAAAGTTCAATGAAAATCCACTGTGTCCATTTATAATATGAAGGATCTGAAGTTCGCACCTCGCGGCTCCAGTCGAATGAGAAACCTATTTTGCGCAACTGCTCTTCGTATCGCGTAATATTCTGTTCTGTGGTAATCGCGGGATGTGTTCCTGTCTGAATCGCATATTGCTCCGCCGGCAAACCAAAACTATCATAGCCCACCGGATGCAGCACGTTGAAACCTTCATGCCTTTTGTATCTCGCATAAATATCCGAAGCAATATAGCCGAGCGGATGCCCTACATGCAAACCTGCGCCCGACGGATACGGAAACATATCGAGTACGTAAAATTTCGGTTTTTCAGTATTGTTTTGGGTTTTGAAAGTATCGTTTTCACGCCAGAATTTCTGCCACTTTTTTTCGATTGATTGATGGTCGTAGAACATTTAATGAAGATTATTTCGTTTAAATTTGCTTTAAAAGACGCGAAAAACTGTATGTGAATTCGCAACCAACAAAAATATGATTTTCATATGAGAAATCCCCACTCTTGAAAGTGAGGATCATATGTTAACAGAAAGAATTCAAAAATCAATCTTTAGCCTTACGGGCCGTAACTGTCGTAGTCACTTTAATGTTCGGTTCACCCTGAAATGTGTATGTGCCGCTCACCTGATAAACAAGCTCGCTGTCGGTGAGTGTTTTCACTAATCCGGTCTGTTTCATGCCGGCGGCGTCTGTCACCGTCATCTCCATTGTCACGGGGTTAAAGGTGTAGGTAAAGTTGGTGTCATCCTGCAACATGCATGAGCCGCCTGTCTCACTGTAAGTTTTTGCGTTTGCTGAGCCGTCTGCATTGAAAATGACACGACCTCTTTGCTGGCAGCTGGAATATGCAACAGAATTTTCGTAAGAACCGGTGCTTAACGTAGCACTTTGTTCTAATTTATACGGCTGCCAAATTCCGACTAATGTATTTTCTGGCAATTCCATTTCGTCATCGTCATCGCTTCTGCATGCTGATAATGTTAACATTGTAAGAATCGCAAGGAGTGGAAATTTAATGTAGAAAAGCCAGAAATCATTAGTTTTTGAACGGTTAAAATAATTTTTCATGACATCGTGATTTTTGGTTAATGTTAAATGCGTTTTTCAAGTATTATGCCATTAATACCTTTTGGTAAAGCGATATTAATATCTTTGTTTAAACATTATTTGATGCCCGAAGTTTCAATCATCACACCGGTTTACAATTCTTCAAAATTTCTGAAACAAACAATCGACTGTGTTCTGAACCAGACTTTCACCGATTTTGAATGGTTGATCACCGACGACGCGTCAACAGATCATTCCGCCCAAATTCTTCGGGAATGCCGGGATCCCCGCATTAAAGCGACTTTCGCTGAGACAAATGGCGGCGCGGGAAATACAAGAAATCTTTCACTTTCAAAAGCTACCGGCCGCTATATCACTTTTTTGGATGCAGACGATTACTGGGAGCCCAATTTTCTGCTTGAAATGGTGACGTTTTTAAAAAATGAACAGGCTGAACTGGCTTATTCAAATTATGCGCGTTGTGACGAAAACTTAAATCCGGTTCTTGATGATTTTAAAGCAGATAAAGAAGTCGACTTCCACAGTTTGCTCAGAACATGCAGGCTTTCGCTACTAAGTTCAATGTACGATTCCGCGCGGGTTGGCATTGAATATTTTCCTGCCGGAAGCAAGCGCGAAGATCATGTTATGTGGCTGAACCTTTTAAAAAAAATACCTTCCGCGAAGCCTCTTCCGAAAACAATGGCAAAATACAGGATGCATTCGGGCGGCATTTCCCGACGAAAATCCTCAATCATCAAAGACCAGTATCTCGTTTATAAAGACCATATGAAATTCGGCGCATTCAAATCGGTGTTTTATACAGCTCAATGGGCGATGAACGGTTTCATGAAATATTCAAAATTATTCAACTGATGGAATATTCAAAAGAATTTAGGCAGGCAATAAGTGCGTTTTCATCCGTGCAGAAAGACAGATTGATCATCCGTCTGCTGAAAAAAGACAGGCTACTTTCCGAAAAACTTTATTTTGAGCTGATCGATCTCGATACGCAGGATGAAAAACGGGCACAAATGGAAACTTTTGTTAAAAATGAAGTTGCAGCTGCGTCAAAGTATTTAAATAATGCCAAATATTTCCTCCGGCTAATCCGCAAAATCAGTTCAAAAATTACCGAACACGTTAAGATAACCTCTGATAAACTGGGCGAAGTCTCATTAAACCTGCTTCTGGTGAATGAGATTTTAACCCTCACAAAACATTTCCGTGACGGCTACAAACTCTATATTTATTTGCTGAATAAAATATTCCGAATGCTGGTTCTTACGCAAAAGCTTGACGCTGATTATTTTCTGGAACTGAACGAATCTTTTGAGCAACTTCACGAAAGAATTCTCAAAAATAGCGAGCTTGCACAGTTGGCCTTGCACCACGGTCTTGATTTAAATTGGCTGCAACCGGAAAATATTCCCGAACATATCGCCATCATTCAAAAAGATCTGAAAAGCGACGGTTTTCTAAGATAGCAATTTCGACAGAACAGCTTGTGTCGCATTTGGTTGTGAATCTATGTACCGGCGGGCATTTTCACCGATTTGCCGGCGCAGATCGTCATTACGCAAGAGTTCGAGCAGATAAGGCGCGGCAAAGAACTCATCCTCGAAACATTTCGCACCGGACACCGAAATAAGGCCGTCAGCTTCAGGATTTTTCCGGAACTGGTCACCAAACAGAACCGGAACACCAAATGCGGCCGCTTCCAGAATGTTGTGCAGACCTTTCGAATGAAAACCACCGCCAACTACCGCGACATCCGCGTAGGAATAGAGTTTTTGTAGCAGTCCGATGCAGTCTATGATTAAAATCTGCGCATTTGTATTCTGTGCAATTGCAGAATTTTCGATTTCTGAATAAAGAATTGCGCCCGGAAAAAGTTGACGGATTGCCGGAACTCTTTTTAAATCATGTGGTGCGATGATAATTTTCACGTCGCGGTTTTTAGAAATAATTAGTTCTACAAGCCTTTCCTCTGATTCCCACGAACTTCCAAAAACAACTACTTTACGGTTTTTAACAAACTCAGCAATGTACGCAACAGAATTATCCTGACCGCGCAGTTTTTTCACCCTGTCAAAACGTGTATCGCCGGCCGTGGACGAATTTTTCAAACCAATACTTTTGGCCAGCGCGGTTGACTGCAGTGTCTGATGAAAAAACCAGTCGACGTTTTCTTTAAGCTGTCGTACAAACCATTTTCCGTAGGCTTTAAAAAACACCTGGGTTTCATAAAAAAGTGCAGAAATAACGTAAATTTTAGCGTTCCTTTTCTTCAGAATTTCGAGAAGATTGTACCAATATTCATACTTTACGGTAATGAATATGTCCGTATGGAAACCGTCAACAAATTCCGTCACCCATTTTTCCGTGTCAAAAGGCAGGTAGCAGACGGCATCCGCCAAATGTTTTTTGCGGATTACATTATCATAACCTGACGGTGAAAAAAAGGTAACCAATATCTTGTGCTGAGGAAATTCCGCTTTAAGTTTTTCTAAAACGGGCAAGCCCTGTTCATACTCGCCCAGGCTGGCCGCATGCATCCAGATGACCCGGTCTTGTGGTGTAAAAACCGATTTCACAACATCGCAGCTTTGACGCCGGCCCGCAAGGCCTTTTTTAAGCTTATAATTGAAGACCGCACCAATTTTCATGGCGGAAATCAGCAGGCTTATAAATATGTTGTATAGCGTCCTCAAGAAAAATGATTTTTAGATTTAGGCAATCCGTTTCACAAAACGCAGTTTGTGTGTATGTTTATTAAGATCTTTATTAAAAATGCCAAGCGAATCCAGCGTATCTATCCGTACTTTGCCATATGCATGAATGATTTTCTGATCTTCAAGCATCATCCCCACGTGTGTGATTTTGCCGTCCTGATCATCAAAAAATGCCAGGTCGCCCGGTTCACTTTCTTCAATAAAATCGAGAACGGTACCAATTTCAGCCTGTTGATAGGCGTCGCGCGGCAAATTTAGATTATGGATTTTATACACAAGCTGCGTAAATCCACTGCAGTCAATGCCAAAAAAACTGCGTCCACTCCAAAGATAAGGTACATTAAGAAATGATAACGCGGTTTCGCTGACCGTCAATAAAGGCTTTTGAATTTTTTCTACAAACTTTTGCGGCACTTCGCTGCCGGCCGATAGCAACATTTTACCTTCGGGCAAATCTGCAGATACAAAATTTTCAGTTATAACAATCGTATCTGCATCTACTGCACTTGCGGAATCTGCCATCTGTATTTGCTTTGAATCTACCCAACCTTCATACTGATCGTAAACCATCCGGATCCGCAAAAAGCTACCCAAATTCTCTAAAATCTCAACGCTTTCACCATAAAGCAACTGCGAAACCATTTCCGACTGATGCGAATTTTCCGCTCGCATGGGCGCTACTGAAACGTTGCAAACCGCTCTTTTCATAGGCAGACCTTATACTTTCCGGATTAAATTTACCCCGTCACGCAAAGGTAAAATAAGATTTTCGAAATCGGTGTCAGCTGCTGCCAAATCGTTGAGTTCTTTAATTTTTTGGGTGGATTTCTGTTTCGGATTTTCGTCCAGAACCTTCCCGTACCAAAGCACATTATCAAACAGCACCACCGAACCGGAGCGCAATTTCGGCTTGATCAGATTAAAATATTCCACATAATTTTCTTTGTCTGCATCAATGAATACAAGATCGAAAATTTGGTCAGTTTCCTTAAGAAAATCCTTCGCATCCTGAATTTTGAAATCGATCTGTGCGGAAAATTGGCTTTCTTCAAAATATTTTCTCGGCAGATATTCAAGTTCTTTATTTAGATCAAGTGTGATGATCTTTCCTTCTTTGCTGAGACCTTCGGCGAGACACAGCGTCGCGTAACCGGTAAAAGTTCCGATTTCCAGAATAGTTTCAGGCCGCATCATTTTTGAAATGATGGTGAGCAGCCTACCCTGCTGGTAACCGGAAATCATGTGTGGCTGCGTGGTTTTCCGGTAAGTTTCCTTTCTCAGCCTTTTCAGGATATCGGGTTCCTGCGAAGCGTGGCTTTCTAAATAGCGGTCCATTTCAGGACAGTTTTCTTCAAAAAAACTCATTGGTTCTGTTTTTTTTTCAAATTTAAACCTTTAAAAACAAAAAACGCCGCGCGGAATCAACCGTGCGACGCTTTTAATATATAAACTTTCTGTTATTTCACTGGCGCGATGTCCATCAGTTTCATGAATTCATCAAGTTTCGGCATGATGATGATTTCGGTTCTTCTGTTTTCGGCTCTGCCGCTCACCGATGCGTTTGTTGTTTTAGGATTGTACTCGCTACGTCCGCCGGCAGTGATTCTGGACGGATTCACGCCAAATCTTGTCTGAAGAATTCGGGCCATAGAAGTCGCTCTGAGTGCTGACAGATCCCAGTTGTCTTTCGGCAAGTTTGCAGAATTCAACGGAACATTATCTGTGTTACCTTCGATGAGTACCGAATAAGTATCGTAATCGTTGATCACCTGAGCCACTTTACCCAGAACTTCCTGTGCGGCCGGCAAAACATTGTAATCACCGGTTCTGTAAAGCATTTTATCGGAAAGGGAAATCATCACTACACCTTTCAGCACTTTCACCTGTACATCGTTATCCGCGATGTTGTCCAGCGAGCGCTTAAGTTTGTTAGATAATGCCAGGTTCAGACTGTCGTTTTTCGCGTTGGTAGAGATCAGTTGTTTAATGTATTTGTTGGACGCGTTGATTTCGCCAATCAGCTTATCAATATTCGCGGAACCTTTGCCCGTGTTCGAAAGACAGGCATCTAGAGAAGATTTCAGCGCTTCGTTTTGATTCTTCAGCAGGTTATTTTCGCTGGTAAGACCCGCGTTTAAGGATTTAAGATCCTGAATTTCCCGCTGTCTTTCACCGATATTTGTAATACATTGGTTGTAATTTTCGTTCAAAGCATCAAACTGCTTCCTGCTTACACATGATGTCAGTGTGAGAGCCATCACCACAATGGCAAAAATTTTTCCTGTTCTCATAAGTATATTTTTAATTGTTTCAAAAGTAGAGATTTCATTTTAAACGGAAGAATTATCTTTGCTAAATATTCCTTAAAAATTGTTTACTGAAGCCACTTTACGCGAGAATCTGAACTATCTAGTGCCGGATGTCGAAAATTCGAGTTATCTTCTGGCTGTAAGCGGTGGCGCCGATTCTATGGTGCTTTTAAATCTATTTCTGCGGGCAGGTTTTCAATTTCAGGTAGCGCATGTCAACTATAAACTGCGTGGCGCTGATTCTGACGCGGACCAAAGTTTAGTTGAAGATTTCTGTTTTAAAAACAAAATTCCCATACACATTTATGAAGTGTCGGAAAAAGACCAAAAGCCCGAAGGTTCCGTTCAGCTTTGGGCGCGGAATTTACGGTACGATTTCTTTAAAAAAATTCAGAACACACATCAGCTCGATTATCTTGTCACGGCTCATCACCTCAATGACCAGCTCGAAACTTTCCTGATCAATCTTTCGCGCGCGGCCGGCCTGCAGGGACTTTCGGGCATTCCGGCGGATAAGGACGGCATCATCAGACCAATGCTTTCATTCACGAAAGATGAAATTTATGCGTTTGCCGACACGCACCATATCGCTTACAGCGAAGATTTATCAAACCGTAAAAATGATTACCTGCGGAATTTCATCCGAAATGAAATAGCGCCTGCACTCATTAAAACCAATTCCAATTTTCTCCAGAATTTCGCAAAAAGCCTTTCAAATCTGCAGGGAACAGAAGAATTTGTAGCGCAACAAATTATTAAAATTGAAAAGGAGATTTTTATAAATCGGAACGGTTTATTATTTATTGACAAAGGCAAACTGGTGAATGAAAGTGCATTTGTTCAGTTTGAAATCTTACGAAAATTTGGCTTTGAAGCTGTGGAAGAAATCAACAAAATCATTACCGCACCAAAAGGAAAAGCTTTTCGTTCCGCATCCTTTATTTTGGAAGTTGAACGCGATTTTTTAATTATTAAAGATTTAAATTTTAAAGAATTGCCGGTTTCAAATGAGATTATTATCGACCCGCAACTGGGTGATCGAATCATTGACCTTAAGCATTTCATTCAAAAAGATAAGGACCACGACAGCATCTCCTGGAAAATCGATCTTTCAAAAATTAATTTACCTCTAAAACTCCGAAAAAAAGAGGCGGGAGACATCATTCATCCGGTCGGCATGAGCGGCAGTAAGAAAGTGTCCAAATTTTTTAAGGATGAAAAATTGCCTACCTTTGCGCAGCAAAATATTTGGCTCCTCAGCGACAGCAAAAACAATATTTTAGGTGTCGTTCCGCTGCGGCAGGACCGCCGTTTCGCTGCGGATGCAGATTGCCAAAATAAAATTCTGATTACCTTATAGCAGGCCATTCCGCCTTACAAAAAAGCATTATCAATAATGAAATTAAAGCATTTTTTAGTTCTCTCCTTATTATTTGTTACACAGATTTTTTCGGCACAAATAAAAAATCCCGTAAAATTCAGCTATAGCGTAAATCCACTTCCAAACAATGAATATGAGGCTGTTCTCACAGCAACGATTGACAAAAACTGGAAGATTTATTCTAAAGACCTGCCGCCGGATTCGGGAATTCCAACGGAGATGATCGTGCGTTCGAAGCAGGGCATCGAACTTGTCGGCGGTGTGGTGGAAGTGGGCAAAAAACACGATGAGTTTTCTGAAGCATTTGGTGTGCAAATCGTGTATTATGAAGACCGTGCGGTTTTCAAGCAGAAATTCAGACTTAAAAATAATGCCGCACCCTCTACGATCACTGCGGAAATTACATACATGACCTGTGATGACAGGATCTGTCTCGCGCCGAACACGCTGGAATTTGACCAAACTGTAAAGCCGGCCGCCGCTGCCGGGACTGTCGTAGAAGAAGAGGTCGCAGTTGAAGAAACGCAAGTTGCTGATTCCGCTGCCAGCATTTCGCCTGAAACTACTGTAGTTGCCGCACCTCAAACCATCGCAGAAAACTCAAAAGATCTGAAAGTTGCGACAATCGATTTCCAAAATCCGCTTACAAACTGCGGTACGGAAGCACCGAAAAATTCCGAGAATTTCTGGACTTACCTGTTACTTGGATTTATCGGCGGGTTGATTGCGTTGCTTACGCCATGCGTTTTCCCGATGATTCCGCTCACCGTTTCGTTTTTCACGAAGGGAACTTTAAACAAATCAAAAGGCAAACGCGATGCGATTATCTACGGATTTTTCATCCTGCTAATTTTTGTTTTGCTAAGTGTTCCTTTCCACATTATTGATGGCATCGCGGGAAATATTTTTAATCAAATTTCAACAAGCGTCTGGCTTAATGTGGCTTTCTTCCTGATTTTCATCTTTTTCGCCGGTAGCTTCTTTGGCTATTACGACATTACATTACCAAGCTCGATTGCCAACCGTTCCTCGAAAGCAGAGGACGCGGGCGGCATCATCGGCATCTTTTTTATGGCGCTCACGCTGGTTATCGTGTCATTTTCATGTACAGGACCAATTCTTGGAAGTTTACTTGGGAGCGCGGTCACCGGTTCAGCCGACGTCCCGATGCTTTTGACGCTCGCTCTTGCAGGTTTTGGTTTAAGTTGGGCAATTGTGTTCGGTCTCTTGGCACTTTTCCCGCAGGCACTCCAGAATCTGCCAAAATCTGGCGGCTGGATGAATACTGTGAAAGTTGTTCTGGGCTTTATTGAACTCGCTTTGGCTTTGAAATTTTTGTCAAAAGCGGATCTTGTTTCCAAAACATTCTTCCTCAAAAGAGAACTGTTCATTGCGTTGTGGATTCTTATCGCAATTGGCTTGGTGCTTTATCTTTTCGGGAAAATCCGTTTTCCGCACGACGATAAAAGGCCAAAGATTTCGGTGACGCGAAAAGTAATTGGCTTCCTTGGCATCGGTTTCATCATTTATTTGGTTCAGGGATTAATTCCCGCTGACAGACCAAAACTTCAGCATTTGAGCGGGATTCTGCCGCCCATCAACGTGAGTTATCTGCATAATGAAGAAGACGGAATTCTCGGTATGCATCCATCTCACGACTATTTTGAAGCCATTGAACTCGCCAAAAAAGAAAACAAACCTTTATTGATCGACTTCACGGGTTATGGCTGCGAAAATTGCCGGAAAATGGAAGAATTTGTTTGGAGTGAACCGGATATCCTGCCGATTCTGCAAAACGATCTCGTGCTGGCTTCGCTTTACGTCGATGATAAAGAAGCACTGCCGGAAAACGAGCAGATTTCAATTGACATGGGCAACGGCCAACGCAAAAAAATTAAAACCATTGGTGATAAATGGAGTCTTTTCCAACAGATCAATTTTAATAACAATTCGCAGCCACACTATGTTTTGCTGATGCCGGACGGCAAGGTAATAAATACACCGGTGAGTGGTTATATGTCTAAAGAAGATTTCAAGGCATTTTTAACATGCGGAATTGAGTATTTTAAAAATGTAAAAACTGCAGACTAAAATTTATTTTCAGTACATAAAAAAAGCGGAAAATCTCTTTCCGCTTTTTTTGAATAAACAGTCAAACTGAATTAATTTGCTGCTGGCATTTTTCTCATTTGCATTTTACCTTTTCGCGCCTGCATTTTTGCCTTTTTATTAGCTTCCCATTTCTGGTATTGGGCCGGCGTAAGGATTTGTTTCATCTCAGCATTCATCTCATCATGCCTGGCTTTCATCTGTTCCATTTTGGCTTTTCTTTCGGCCTGCATCTGCGGAGCGGCTTGCTTTCTTTCAGCCATTCTTTTCTCCTGCAGTTCTTTTATTTTTGTCATCTGCGCATCTGAAAGCTGAAGTTCAGTTTGCATCGCTTTCATTTTCTCCTGTCTCTTCTGCTCCATCTGAGCCGGATCTTTTTTCTGCATCATCGGCGACTGCTGTGCCATTGCGAATGCTCCTGTTGCGAGGAAGGCCGCGCTTAAAACTAACTTTTTCATTTTTTAAAT
>JAEZYN010000113.1 GCA_023419095.1 Bacteroidota bacterium
TGAGTACACAAAAATACCCCAAACAGTTTCAGGACATTTTAGGAACAGGGCGTACAATGATTCAGCAAACCTATGACCGCATCAGCAAAATTGTTCCCGCCGAAAACATCTACGTCATCACAAACAGCGAATATGTTTCGCTGACAGAGCAACAGTTGCCGGAACTTAACTTCGAAAATATCGTCGGCGAACCGATGATGAAAAATACCGCGGCGTGCAATATCTACATGGCGAATAAGATTGCGGCCAAAAATCCCGAAGCAAACATGATCGTGTTGCCCGCCGATCATCTGATACTCAAGGAAAATACCTTTCTGGAAAAAGTAGAACTCGCATTCAGCCTTGCATCACAAAATGATTTTCTCATCACCCTGGGCATCACGCCCACACGTCCCGACACCGGTTTTGGATATATTCAGTTTCTCGAAACTAAGAATTCCGACTATTTTAAAGTCAAAACATTTACTGAGAAACCCGATCTAGAAATTGCGGAAAACTTCCTCGCGAGCGGCGATTTTCTATGGAATGCGGGTATTTTCATCTGGAATGTGAAATCAATTTTAGCTGCCTTCGGCGAATATCTCGAAGATATGTCACAACAGTTTATCAGTTGCGACTACAACACGGAGGGCGAGGCAACCTGCATTGAAACCGTTTATCCTAAAGTGGCGAAAATCTCGATTGACAACGGAATTCTGGAGAAAGCACAAAACGTTTACGTGATTCCCGCTGATTTGGGCTGGAGCGACCTTGGAACCTGGACTTCCGTTTTCGAAAATGCAAAAAAGGATGACGACAAGAATGCTATTCAGTCCAGACACGTGATGACTTACAACTCACAAGGCAACATTATTCAGATTAAAAATAAAAATAAAGCCGCAATTATCGATGGATTAAAGGATTTCATCATTGTTGATACCGAAAAAGCGCTGCTGATTTGTCCGCGCGAAAACGACCAACTGATCAAAGAATATATCCAGGATTTAAAAACCTTTAAAAAAGGCGAAAGATTTCTCTAAAATATTTATAAATTTTAATTATAAATTTTGGAGATCATCTGCTGTATATCAATCTCATACAGGCACGCCCAGTCACCACGGTAACATGGCTTGTCGCCGAAAACCGAACACGGCCGGCACGTTAGATCTTTTACCTGAACAACATCAGTTTCTGCCTGCCCGTAACCTAAAAATCCGGCGTACGGATGAGTGGAACCCCAAACAGATATACAGCGTGTACCCACAAGGCTTGCCAGATGCATATTAGCAGAATCCATCGAAATCATAAGTTGTAATCCGGCAATTTTCTGAAGTTCTTCTTTTAAAATGAGCTTTCCCGCCATATTGACGGAGTTCGGGATTTTTTTTACCCAGTCGTTGAGCAGCGCAATCTCGTTATCGCCACCTCCGAAAAAGTAAATTTTATTTTTTTTGGCGAGCAGCCTGGCTAATTCGAAAGATTTGTCCAGCGGGAGCATTTTACCCTCGTGCTGCGCGAAAGGTGCGAAACCAATGCCGGTTTTCTCCACTGCAGAGGTTCGGTACTGGTGCGAAAGTGCAACCTTAAACCCCATTTCGCGGAAAACATCGGCGTAGCGTTCGGTATTGTGCTTTAGTGGCTCCTTTTCAATATTCCAGATGTCTGTGAGGTGTTCTTTTGCGCTCTTTCCTTTGTCGAGAATACGCACGGGAAAACCTTTGCGGCGGAACGCACGACTCAGAATTTTGGTGCGGATGACGTCGTGCAGATCGGCGATAAGATCTGGCTTAAATTCTGCCTTCAGTTCCTTCGCAAGCTTCCTCATCCCGAAAAAACCCTTGTAATCATTGATGTCGATGCCTTTAAATATAAAATTTGGCAAACCTTCAAAAAGATCACGGAAATTTTCGCGCGACAGAAAAACGATTTGAACGTCGGGATTCTGTTCCAGAAATTCGGTGAAAACCGGCACCGTCATCGCCACATCACCGAACGCGGAAAAACGGTAAGCTAAAATGGTCGTCATTTTTTCAGTTGGAAAGCCACCGCGTAGAATTTTATTTGCTTGGTCATGGCCATGAGGCCGTTGGCTCGAGAGGGTGACAGAAATTCCTGCAGACCGATTTCCGAGATAAAATCGAAATCTGAATTGAGGATTTCTTCTGTGGTATGACCGCTGTATATAGAAACGAGCAGTGAAACGATACCTCTGGGCAAAATGCCGTCTGAGTCGGCATTGAAGAATAGTTTGCCATCTTTAAAATCCGCGTCTATCCACACCTGGGACTGGCATCCTTTGATCAGATTTGAATCGGTTTTCCGGTCCTGAGGCAAGCCTTTTAACTCTTTGCCGAGATCAATGATATACTCATATTTCTGCTCCCAATCTTCGAGAAAGGCGAATTCTTCTACAATTTCCTGCTGTTTTTCCTTGATTGTCATCTGCTCGCTTTCAATTTGTGCAAAGATAACAAATTCGGTTTTAGAAATTCCCGGCCACTACTTTTGCAAATAGATCAGTGATCTTTTCTTCCTCATTTTCCCAGCAGAGTTCAGCTGCAGCCCTTTCAAGCTCAGGCTGATAGTAAGCGCGGCCGTTTTGCAGTACTGTCTTTATTTTCGAAGAAATATTATGCGGATCGTGATTTTCGACAATTTCACCGATTTTGAAATCATGATAAACGCGCATCATTTCAGGGAAATTTATCATCACCAGCGGCACACGCGCCTGAATACAGTCTGCAACTTTGTTTGGTAACGAATAAAGATAGCTCACACCACCGTTTTCTTCAAGGCTCACCGCCACATCTGCTGTACGTGTTACCATGCGAAGTTCTGTAGGAACCAGTTTGCCCAGGAATTTTACTTTATGGGTAAGATTTTCTTTAATGACTAATGTTTTGTACTCTTCAGCCTTTGGACCATCGCCGGCAATTTTAAAAATAACATTATCTAAATATTTCATGGCCAAAATCGTTTGGCTGATTCCGCGGGACTGGTTGATAGCACCCTGATAGAGAACAACTTTAGGATTATTTTCTGGAAGCGTTGCCGGTGGATCTATTTTTTTCGGAATATTACGAATCACAATAGGTTTTACGCCATAATTTTCCGAAAACCACTGCGCGTAGCTTTCGCTTTCGGTCATCATATACCGTATTTTCGGTAGAATGAAAGATTCCAGACGGCGCCAAATTTTTTGGGTGAAACGCCCTTGGATTGCAGGCATTTCTGTGAAAATTTCGTGGCTGTCAAAAACCAAAGGTATTTTTAATGATTTTGAAATCAGGTAATTTGGTAAAAGTGCATCCAGATCATTGGCGAGAAGTATGGTTTCGCTGTCGGCATGTTTTTTTAATTCAAAGAATAACTTCCAGTTGAATTCAGGATAGGCCAGTTTAAGTGATGAAGATTTCTGCTTAATAATTTTCACAGGATAAGGACGGTCAACTTCGCCGCGTCCTCCATAATCATTTCCGATTAGCATCACGTCATAGCCTGATTTCCAAAGTGTATCGCACACTTTTTCAATCCGCTGATCGGTGTAAAGATTACTGAAAGCAGAAACTACAACTTTCACGTCCGCTTAAGATTTCTTTAGAAGATGGTAGATCTGAATGAAGCACAGAATGGCATTCGGAATGATGATGGGCCACAAATAATCGCTGAAAACACCATATATAACAAACAGAATGCAACCCAGAAGGTTTACGATGCGGATTTTGGTAATATCTTTCAGTACAAAACTCAGCACGATAAAAAGCGAAGCACCGTAGCCAACAAAATTCGTAATTTCCGGGGTCATAAAATAAAATTTAAAAGGGCACAAACCTAAACATTTTCAATGAGATGCGAAAACTTTTTCCTGCCAATACGTCATTAAATGATTTTGGTCAAGTATTTGTAACTTTGATTGGCACTGGAAATCAGGAGTGATTTTCATTAATTTTTTTACAAATATTGAGCAATTATATGGATCATAAATTTTCAAACGGTTTAGATCAGGTCTTTCAGCAAAGCAAAAGCGAGGCAAAGCGTTTGCAAAGTGAGTTTCTGAATACAGAGCACTTCCTGCTGGGAATGATAAAAACCGAGAATTCCGCTAAGGAAATTCTGCAGAGTTTAGGCGCAGATCTTACGCAGATCCGCCGGAAAATAGAAAATATGTCAGCCGCAGGAATCAATCCGTTTGCGGCAGATACGGGCAAGATTTCTTTCACGAAAATGGCCGATCAGGCTGTGAAACGTTCGGAACTTGAATGCAGACAGTATCGAAGTTCCGAAATAAATACCGTACATCTTCTTTTGGGAATGCTGTATAAAGCGGACGACCCTACAACGAGCATTCTGAGCTCTTATGACATCGATTACGAGCGTGTAACGAATGAGTACAGGATGTTACTGAAAAATTCAGGACAGGACCCGAAAATGAGCGCGTACGACGATGATGAAGAGCGTGAAGAATACAGCCAGATGCGCAAGCCAACCGGAAATATCGGAACGGGCAAAAGCAAAACGCCTACGCTCGACAATTTCGGACGCGACCTTACTTCACTGGCTAAAGACGGAAAACTGGATCCTGTCATTGGTCGTGAAAAAGAAATCGAACGGGTTTCACAGATTCTTTCGCGCAGAAAAAAGAACAATCCGCTTCTCATCGGCGAGCCGGGAGTTGGTAAATCTGCCATTGCCGAAGGTTTGGCTCTAAGAATTCAGCAGAAAAAAGTTTCCCGGGTGCTTTACGGCAAACGCGTAATCACGCTGGATCTTGCCAGTCTTGTGGCCGGAACAAAATATCGCGGACAGTTTGAGGAACGCATGAAAGCCATCATGACCGAACTTGAGAAAAACCGTGATGTAATTCTGTTTATTGACGAACTTCACACCATCGTCGGCGCCGGAAGTTCGACAGGAAGTCTGGATGCCTCAAATATGTTTAAACCCGCACTTGCGAGAGGTGAGATTCAGTGCATCGGTGCCACAACCCTGGATGAATACCGCCAGTACATCGAGAAAGACGGTGCGTTAGAGAGACGTTTTCAAAAAGTGATGGTAGAGCCTACCTCGGTGGAGGAAACCGTGCAGATTTTAAATCAAATAAAAGACAAATACGAAGACCATCACAACGTTATTTACACAGACGAGGCCATCAACGCTTGTGTTAATTTAACGTCGAGATATATCACAGACCGTTTTCTGCCTGACAAAGCGATTGATGCGATGGACGAAGCCGGCTCACGTGTTTACATTAAAAACATGAAAGTGCCGACCGAAATCATTGAGCACGAAAAGCAGATTGAAGTCATTAAAGATCAAAAACAGAAAGCCGTAAAACGCCAGGACTATCTTGAAGCCCGAAAACTGAAAGATGAAGAGGAAAGACTTCAGATAGAACTTAACATTGCGCAGGAAAACTGGGACAAAAATGTAAAAGAGAAAAAAGAGGAAGTTACCGAAGAGAGCGTTGCGGAAGTTGTGTCTATGATGAGCGGAATTCCGGTGACGAAAGTGGGCAAGAATGAGCTCGATAAACTTTCGAATATGGATGAACTGATGAACGGAAAAGTCATCGGCCAGGAAGAAGCAGTGCGAAAAGTGGTGAAAGCCATTCAGCGAAACCGTGCCGGACTGAAAGATCCGAACAGACCTATCGGTACATTTATATTCCTCGGAACTACCGGCGTTGGTAAAACTGAACTTGCGAAAGTGATGGCACGTGAACTTTTTGATTCCGACGAAGCACTGATAAGAATAGATATGAGCGAATACATGGAAAAATTCGCTGTTTCAAGGCTGGTAGGTGCGCCTCCGGGATATGTTGGGTACGAAGAAGGCGGCCAGCTGACCGAAGCGGTACGCAGAAAACCTTACGCGGTGTTGCTTCTGGATGAGATCGAGAAAGCGCATCCGGATGTGTTCAATATCCTGCTGCAGATTCTGGATGAAGGCTTCGTGACCGATTCGCTGGGTAGAAAGATTGATTTTAGAAATACGATCATTATTCTTACGTCGAATATCGGTACACGTGATCTAAAAGATTTCGGTGACGGTGTAGGTTTTGGAACTTCTGCCAAAAAGTCCACCAGCGATGCACGTGCACGAAGCACCATTGAAAATGCACTGAAAAAAGCGTTCGCGCCGGAATTTCTGAACAGGATTGATGATATTGTGATATTTAACAATCTTGAAAAAGATCATATCACTAAAATTATCGATCTTGAACTTAACAAACTGTATCAAAGACTTGAAAAACTCAATTATAAAGTTGAACTCACGCAGGACGCGAAAGACTTTATTGCAGAAAAAGGGTGGGATAAAGATTTTGGTGCAAGACCGCTGAAGCGTGCGATTCAGAAATACATTGAAGATTTACTCGCTGAAATGTTGGTGAATAAACAGCTTGCAGAAGGCGGAACGTTGGTTCTGACCGTCAATGAAAACCGTGACGGCCTGGTAGGCGAACCGGCTAAGAAAAAGCAAAGTGTTTAAGGATTAAAATTATAATCAATAAAAAAACCTGTCAAATGCTGACAGGTTTTTTATTGGCTTTATTTCTTTTTGGTCTTTTCGCGCTCGGCTTCTTCGCGCAGGAAAGGATATTTCTGCTTCATATCTTCCAGAAGCTGCGGATCAAGTTTGAGAGCTTTCGCAAGCGCTGAGCGTCCGCTCTTCGGGTTGTTTACATGGAAATAGCAATTACTCAGCTGGTAAAATATTTCAGCGCGTGTATGCAATTTCGTTGCTTTATTCAGTACGTTTATGGCTTCATCAAAATCACCAATCAACATCAGAACTTCCGCATAGGCATACCAGTTATAAAAGCGTGTGGGCTCTGCATCAACTAATTTTTTAAGCGAAACCAAACTTTCCTCAAAACGCCCGGAATCTATGTACAGATAAGCAATCCGCTTCTGGTAATCGAGATTTGAATCGTTCATCAGTACCGCTTCACGCGCAAAATGCAGCGCTTCTTTCAATCCGCCCATTTCCTCATAGATGTAAGATTGCTCCATCATAGAGAGATAAAACTGGGGATCATCGCGCAGCGATTTCTGGAAAGCCTGCAGCGCCTGCACAAGTTGCTTATTTTCTTTATAGCAAAGACCGATTTTGTAGTAGGTATACGACTTTGTATATTCCAGAACAAGCATTTCTTCATAAACAGATACCGCTTTCAGCCACTCTCCCTTCGCCTCATAGCACGCAGCTTTATTTGCATAAACACCTACAGACTGCGGATTGATGGCCAACAGATAATCAAACCCGCGAATGGCCTCCTCATAGTTTTTACGGTTAAAATAAAACTGTCCGTACTCATACCACGCCGTTTCTGAAAAAGCAAACTTGTCCAGATAACCGTTCAAGAAGTCAATAGCTTCGTCGGTACGCTTTAGTTGATTGTAGCAAAACATAATATTTTCGAGCGAATATTCGTCCTGCTGATCAAATGTCAACGCCTTTTTATAATGCTTCAGTGCATTAAAGGGATCTTCCAGATTTACAAACTCATCAGCGATGAAGTTGTGCAGAAAATTCTCTTCTTCCTCGAGTTCCAATGCTTTTTCGCAATATTCAATAGCGCGGCGCGGGTTGCCGAGATTTGAATAATATTTGGCGCAGCACACCAGAAAATCAGTACTTTCCATCGAAGCTTCCTTCAGCTCGAGCATTAATTCCTTTGCAGGAGCATAATTTTCGAGTTCCAGATATACTTCAAACTTTTTTATTTTCAGCTCCAGCGAATTAGGATGGAGTTTCAAAGCAAAATTGGTCGCCATTTCCGCGAAGGTAATGTCGCCCATTTCAAGGTAGTGTATGATGATTTCCTCATATTCTTCAGTTTCGAAGTAGAGTTCGTCATTATTTTCAACCATTTCTTCGAACTTCTTTACAAGCTCGTTTTCAAAAAATTCTTCCAATATATTTTCTCAGTCGTTATTTTCAACGTTTGAATATTCTTGCAAACATCGAAAAAACTTTGTTTTAATTAAATTTCAGCTGTTTTGGACAAACGTAGCTGTATTTTCTCTTGAACCCAACCGTTAAATTTAAAATTTATTGCTACTAAAGTTAACGAATCCGGCTGAATTCTGTCTATTTTAAATATTAATTATTGCAGGCTTTTAATTTTAAGGATCATCTCATCACCCAACTCATCCGCTTCCTCCTGTGAAAACGCTTCCGTATAGATGCGGATAATTGGCTCGGTATTCGACTTTCTTAAATGCACCCAGTTTTCTTTAAAGTCAATTTTCACACCGTCTACCGTGGAAACCTCTTCATTTTGATACAAATTTTCCATTTTTGTTAAAATTCCGTCCACATCGATATCTGGCGTAAGTTCGATTTTCTTTTTGCCCATAAAATAATTTGGGTAACTGGCCCGCAACTTCGAAACGGTTTTGTTTTCACGTGCCAGATGACTGAGAAACAGAGCAATTCCAACCAAAGAATCGCGGCCATAATGTAAATCGGGATAGATGATTCCACCATTACCCTCACCACCGATCACCGCGGCTTTTTCTTTCATTAAATTTACCACATTCACCTCTCCCACGGCACTTGCAAAATAGGTAGAGCCATGTCGCGCAGCCACGTCGCGTAAGGCACGGCTTGAAGAAAGATTGGACACTGCCGCACCGGGCTGATGTCTCAAAAGATAGTCTGCTACCGCCACCAGCGTATATTCCTCGCCGAAAAGATCGCCATTTTCATCTACCAGAGCGAGACGGTCAACATCAGGATCCACTACGATTCCCAAATCAGCTTTCTCCGTTTTTACGAGACCGCAGATATCGCCGAGATGTTCTTTTAAAGGTTCAGGATTGTGCGGAAAATGGCCGTTTGGCTCACAAAAGAGCTTTACAATTTCACACCCGAATTTTTCTAGCAGCATCGGAACCGCAATTCCGCCCGTAGAATTCACGGCATCAACAACAATTTTGAATTTTTTCTGTCTGATGGCTTCCGCATCCACCATCGGTAGATCTAAAATCTTCTGAATGTGGATATCAAAAGCATCATGCCGCGTGGTATACGTACCGAGCACATCTACTTCAGCATAGCTGAAATCCGCTGCTTCGGCAATTTCGAGGACAGCTGCGCCCTCTTCCGCATTGATGAACTCACCTTTTCGGTTAAGCAGTTTCAGTGCATTCCATTGTTTTGGGTTGTGCGAGGCGGTGAGAATGATGCCTCCGTCAGCGTCCAGCTCCGGCACCATCACCTCCACCGTTGGCGTGGTTGAAAGACCCAAATCGATAACATTGATACCAAGTCCCTGCAAAGTAGCTGTGACGAGCGAGTTGACCATCAGACCTGAAATCCGGGCATCACGGCCGATGACAAGTGTTAAATCCTTGCGGTTTTGAGTTTTCTGGAGCCAGTATCCGAATGCAGAGGTAAATTTTACAATGTCAAGAGGTGTCAGGTTCTCATCTACTTTACCACCAATGGTTCCGCGAATGCCGGAGATACTTTTAATTAAAGCCATATATTCTAAAATACAGATTAAACAAAGGTGTTACCCTTTTTAAGATCGGCAAATTTACGGAAAATAAAGGTGGTGGTAAATGACAGAAAACCCTGAAGTTGTACCGAAAATGCCAGTTTTTTATAGAACTGATTCGTTCAAGAATTTGACATTATTAATCCGTCGCGATTACGGTCAGCTTTACGGTTTCGCGCATTATCCACACCCACAGTCTGAATCACAGCCGGGTTTTCCGTTCTTGAATTTGCCGGGCGAAAATGTTTTCCGCAAAATCCGGAACAGATACCACAGCGCGATTCCCACAAGAAGCGCAACGATCAGATATTGAATAAGTGCTGAATTTTCCATTATTTAAGAATTTGGTAGGCAAACAGCGCTGCAACATACGCCAAACCAGACATCCCGAATAATTGTGCCATTGTCCATTTCCAGGATTTGGTTTCTTTGTAAACCACCGCCAGAGTCGATGCACACTGCATTGCAAACGCGTAAAAGACTAAAATAGAAATTCCGGTTGCGAAACTAAATACTTTTTCGCCGTTCGGCTTCACGTCATTTCGCATCTTATCTATTATGCGGTCTTCAGGCGCTTCTTCATCGAGGCTGTACAGTGTGGAAAGTGTGCCGACAAATACTTCGCGCGCCACGAAACTCGTTAGCACGCCGACACCCATTTTCCAGTCGTAGCCAAGCGGTTCAATCGCGGGTTCAATGGCTTTACCCATTTTTGCCAGATACGAATTTTCCAATTTCACATCGGTTGAAACAAACTGGTTGGGCTCCGTTTTCGGACCAAAATAACTGAAGAGCCAAATGATGATACTGAAGAAAAAGATGATTTTTCCGGCACCGGTTATAAATTCCCATACCTTCCCTAAGACAAGTTTGAAATCGTATCCGAAAAGCGGTGTTTTATAAGCCGGTAAATCCATTACCAGGAAGGACTTGGACTTATTTTTAATAATAATTTTAAGTAAAAATGCTGTCGCTAGTGCGGCGAAGAAGCCCAGAAAATACATGGCCATCAGGGTAAGTGCCTTATAACTTATGCCACCAAAAGTACCGTCCGGAATCACAAGTGAAATTATAATACTGTAAACCGGCAAACGTGCAGAACACGTCATAAAAGGCGTTACAAGAATCGTGATCAAACGTTCTTTCACATTTTCGATGTTCCGTGTCGACATCACAGCCGGAATGGCGCAGGCGGTGCCGGAAACAAGCGGTACAATACTTTTTCCATTCAAACCAAAAGGCTTCAGGAAGCGGTCCATAAGGAAGATAACCCGCGCCATATAGCCCGAATCTTCGAGCAGATAAAGGAAGTATAAAAGTATTCCGATCTGCGGTGCAAACATCGCAATACCACCGATCCCGGGGATGATTCCATTCGCAATCAGGGAGTTTAGCGGACCTTCAGGCATGTGCGTGCCTACAAATGTGGAGAGCCAAAAGAAAGCGTCTGCAATCCAATTCATCGGATACTCCGCCAGCCAGAAAACACTTTGGAAGATAGTAAGCAACACCAGCCCGAAAATCAAATAACCCCAAATGCGGTGAACTAAAATTTTATCGAGTTTTTCGGTAAGAAGCTCCTTAAACTGAGGTTTTTTAGCGATTACTTTGCTGATGATACGGTCGATATTCTGATAACGCCGCACCGTTTCCTGCGTCTGAAGCCGTTTCGGAACCAGACATTTTACCTCATCAGCGTTCATCTGGTCGCGCACACTTTCCAGTTTGCCGAAATAGGTTTCGGAAGCCAGCAGTGTCCAGATCCGGTATTGGTTATTTTCTTTGGTTTCCTCCAATATTTTAAAAACCAACCCTTTCTGTTCTATTGGAATTTCAAATGATATATTTTCGGAAACTTTAAAACGATCATTAAAGACAGCTTCGCGAACATCCTCGATGCCCAGATTCTTCTTCGCGTTCGACTGAAATACCGGCACACCGAGTTCGGCGGAAAGCACATCCAGGTCAATATTGATCCCACGCCTTTCAGCCTGGTCAATCTGATTAACAACCACTAAAGCCGGAATTCCCAGATCCTGGATCTGCTGGAACAGCAGGAGCCCACGCTTGATGCTCAGAGCTTCCAGAATGTACACTACACCAGCATAATTGTGTTGCTCATCGATAAGGAATTTGGAAAAAATGGCCTCGTCTTCGGAGCCTGGATATACGCTGTAAGATCCCGGTAAGTCGATGACTTCCACTGTCTCACCTTTATATTCGTACGTGCCGGAATGGCTGGCCACCGTCACACCGGCGTAGTTGCCGGTTTTTTGCTGTCTGTTGCACAACAGATTAAAAATGGTTGATTTCCCAACATTTGGGTTTCCTACCAACAGAATCTGTTTGATTTTTGATACGTTCTGCATCTTCACCTCCTCTTTTTTGCCCAATATCAACCTATTTCCTACACCGCAGCTTGTACGATGATAAATCTTGCTTCCTCTTCGCGCAACGCGATGCGGCTTTTTTCGTCGCCAAACTCTATGTAAAGCGGGCCGCCAAAGGGTGCCTGGTACAGAATTCTGAAGCTCGTCTCCGGCAGCAAACCCATTTCTATTATCTTGTTGGGCATCTTCAGGTCGTCATTTTGGTAGCCTACAATCCTGCCAATTTCTGATTTGGGAAAGCAGCACAACTTATCTGATTTTAATTTTCTCAAGTCTAAAAATTTTCAGCACAAATATATGTTATTTAAATTAAATCTAAATAAGGACGTGCAGACAATTTTATCCCGCCAAAAAAAACCTCAAAGCCATGTGCTGAGAGGTTCCAAATATAACTTAGTGTACAGAATGTCTATTTTTTCGGTTTTGCCGCGGGTACGTTAATCTCAATGGGATTCGTGTTGGCACCATAAAAATCTTTTACCATTTTTTCCTGCTGCTTTAAGGTTTCACCTATCGTGGCATCGCTGCCTGGCATTTTTTGCGACAGCATTTCAGGTTTCAGCATCGGACGCATGGACGCGAAAGGATCTTTTTTGTAATCGGCGAAGGTTTTTTCGAACTTTTCACGGGATACCTCCTGCACTTTTCCGCCATTGCCGCCGGGTGCGATGCTTTCCATGTACGTTGTCTCATTGAAGTTCGGCACTTTTCGGTTCCCTTTCAGCTCCCACGAATAATTTTTACCATCATCTTCAACCTTTACAATTAAACCGGGCAAGCCATGAAACTTGTAAGGCCCGTCCTGTAAAGGAATATCTGAGGTAAACCAGGCTTCCCATTTGCGGCCGCCGAATTCGGTAGTGGCTTTTTGGGCATTGTAACTTCCGATTTTCATTTTTTCAGAAGATATTTTCCAGTTCATTTTGGAATCGTCATTGTAACCGATATTCAGCGGTGTAAATCCACTCGAAATGCGCTCAACGTACTGAACTTTCATGTCCGGATAAAATTTGTAAACCTTTTCAGAAAATTTAGGCATGGTAACCATCTTCGAAAAATCTTTGTAAACACCAGATTTCATCATCTGGTCGAACTGTATCTTTAATGTGGAATCCTGTGCTACCATCGTGTAATCGCGGTAGATGGATTTATCTTTGGTCACGTCCAGAATCATCATCACTTTCTCTACTTTAGCCGAATCTTTTCGGGGTTTGTAAGAAAGTTCATAGAAGAACCGGTTGGCAGTTTCCTGCGCGCTTACCGCGACAAATGCCGTCATCAAAAACAGGGCGAAAAACTTTTTCATAATTAATATTTTAAACATTAGTAAAGCCAGTGAAATAATTGTTACAGATTTTAAGAATAATTTAATGTTAAACTTTATTTGGATATCCCGGTCTTGCGTAACTTTATATAAAAATTAATAGCCAATGGAAACTTTACCAAACCTTAAAAAAGAGTTCGAAGCTGAGTATCAGATCACACGAAACTTTTTCGAAGTATATGATGACAGCCTGAATGAGTACGCCCCCCACGAGAAAAGCACGAAAATGATGCCGCTCGCCACACACATCGCGGAGATTTTCGGCTGGCCGGAAATCATCATGAAAACTGAAAATCTGGACTTCTCGGCAGGCGATTATAAACCGACATTTCTAAACACTAAAGAAGAACTTCAACAAAAATTGGAGGAAGATTACAACAAAACCAAGCCCGTGCTGGAAGCGATGCAGGAAAATGAGCTTGACGGACACTGGAGCATGTCAATGGGCGAGCAGATTTTGGCAGAATATACCAAATACAGCGCGATGCGTCATGCATTAGACCAAATAACACATCACCGCGCCCAGCTGGGCGTGTACTACCGCATAAACAATATTCCGCTGCCGGCCAGCTACGGCCCCAGCGCTGATACAGATGATTTTTAACGAAAACCCCGCTTGTTCAGGCGGGGTTTTTACGTTTTAAGGTCTTAATTCAATCTTATTATTGTTGCGGGCAATTTCGTCGCGGGCATTCCGTTCCATGGTGCGCAGAATTTCCGCGGGATCTGAAATTTCCTTGCCGTTCATGTTGATTTTCACTTTGGAATTCGGTCTCGAAAGCAATTCGCGCATGCCCTGCACGGGATCGTTTTCGTACTGTTTGAGCTGTTTTGCGTATTGTTGGCGGTTTACTTCAATCGGTTTCCGCCGCGTGAGCGGGAGGTCCCGGCCCTGCGTATCAACGTCAGTTGAAGAAGTCTGCGATATTTTTTTTAAACCTTTAAGTTCAATGCTGTGGCTTCCGCTGCTGTCGGAAACCGAAACAATAAGTCCCGGCAGTCCTGAAAACTTGTACGGTCCGTCCTGAATGGGAACATCAGTGGTAAACCACGCTTCCCACGTTCGTCCGGCAAATGCGGCAGTCGCACGCTGGACAGAGAATTCACCCATTTTTTTCTTTTCAGGCTGAATTTTCCAATCGGGTTTTCGGTCTTCGGCTACTTTATAGCTGTCGTTGCCGATGGATGCGGTGAGATATGTCTGGTAGCCGGGATAAGTTTTTTCCACTTCATAATTGATCTCGCCGCCATCACGCTGCCGTGAAATGGAAATATTTCGCGCACCCGAAGCCATTTGTTTCTTAATGCTTTCGGCTACGATCGAATCACTTTCGAATGCTTTTTTGCTGTAATATTTCGAACCATTTTTGGAAATATCAAGGTACATCCACTCGGTCTTGAGGCTGTCTGTCTTTGTGGAATCGGGCCTGAAACGGTATTCGTAAATAACCCGGTTGTTTTGAGCCGACGCCATTAATCCCAAGAAAAGGAGCAAAAATGTCAGGTTTTTCATAACACTAAAATTTAAAAAAGGTTAAAGATACCAAAGGCTTACTTGAAATTAAATTTCACTGTAAACATCACCTGACTCGGACGGATCCTAATGCTGTTCACGGACGTCAGCAACAGTGCCGGATCGTAGCTGATGCGTTCGAAAACATCGGTATTGGCGATATTCAGCCACTTGATCTCAAAGTCTATTTTCTTTTTGGCCCAGGTATACTGGTAAGACAGATCGTAGAACGCATTGCCGAAACTTTGGTCTCTCACACGGGAATTCAGTTCATCCCAGAAGAAACCGATCGTATGGTTTTCGAGCGGATAAATGTACGCGGCGAGGTTGTGATTCCAACCGGAACTTTTCGTAGCGCGGTTCTGGCTTGCGTTTCTCTGTGAAGACCAGTTCATTGAAATGTTATAGTCTACACTCAGGAACGAAAAATAGGTATTATTAAATTTAATTCCGAAATTCTGGCGGCTTACTTTAGACTCCTGCAGCTCATTGAAGAAAGTGAATCCGTTGGAATCTGTATTTGAAAAGTTCACCGACATGTTGGATTTAAATTTCGGGAAATATTTACCTATTTCTGCGCTTTCTGACTGTGAAGTGGTGGTGTTTTCAAGTAACAGCAAGCTGAGTGAAGAGTTAAAACCATCTCCGGTAAACTGCTCGATCAGGTTTCTGCGGTTGGCGGAATAGCTGTACCGAACGTTGAAGAACAAGTTGTTCAGCGGGTTTCGGTATTCCACACGCGTACCGATATTGCGGCTCAGGTTTTCCGGCATCAAGCTGTAGCGTTCGCGCAGAGACAGTGGTGAGGTGAGTATTTTGCCTTCATAAAAGGACCCGAAGCTGCCAAAATCATAAGATTGCCCTGCAAACGCCCAAATTTTAAAGAATGAAGCAAAATCAAGGCTTGCAAAAAGGTTGGGTTCCAGCACGGTCTTTCGGTTTTCCTGATAGGAGTTGCGGAAATTGTCGCGATAGGCGATGTCATAGAAATTCAGCGGAAGGTTCATACTGAGATTAAGACGGTTCGATTTAAAGTTCACCCCAACCTGTGCGTAAGGAATCACCTCGTTCCACTCATTATCATTACTATAGTCGGCGCCCAGATTTGTAAATGAAGAGCCATTCGCGCCTGCAAGTAGCGATTGCAGCTTGTTGAAACTTAAATTTAAACCGAGCTCCGGTGTGAATGTCCATTTCTTATAGCTGAAACCTACAGATGCGGAATGGTTTGCATTGAAACTTTGCGAAGACGCGCTTTGTCTCAGACGGTCATAAGCCGAAGCCACCGGAAAGTTGCCCGTAGAGTTGACATAACTGCCCGGCAGAATATCAAGTGTTTGACGGTCTTTTTGGTAGCTGATGTAACTCATCACATTGAAAAGCTTTTCCTTCCACGGCAAGATGGTGCTGAGTGAATTCTGGAAAACACCTGAAGGCGAATTCAGAAACTGGTCGCCGGAGATCGTATTCACATCATTCGTCCCGGTGATGGGCAACACATTGTCTATCGCGGCGTTCGCTTCATTCCAGTAGCCGTTCCAGGTTGTGGTATTCTTGAAGAATCCTTGTTTTGCATTCTTGGTGACAATCAGTTCACCTTTTGTCGCGTTGGTGTAGAAATTATTTGAACTTTCGGAAATATAGCTTCCCCCAGCCGGCACCGTGGTAGAGCCAGACTCATATGTATCTGTATTTCGGTCGCTTCGTTCCACAGCGTTATTGGTATAGCTTGCGCTGGCTTTCAGTTCCCATTCTTTGCTTTTAAAGGGTGTGGTAAGCACGTTTGCTGAAACGAAATGTACGTTGTTCATAAGATAACGTTTCTCCGGAATATCTGGCGTTCCCGCTGTTTCCAAATTCAGCCAATTTTTTTGGCCGGCCTGCCCTCTTCTGCCTTCCCAACGGTTTCCGAAACCGAGTAAATTTCCTTCTTTCTCGACGCTTTCGCCGTTGTTATTGGTTTTATAGTTTACCACCCACTGGTTTTTCTGGCCGAAAAACATTGGTGTGAGTTTTACGTTCCATAGCAAAGGATCCAGCCCGACGCCTACTTCACCGCGCCCCGTCATCGTGACCGATTTCTTTAAAACTACATTCAGGCCTGCATTTTCGGATGGTACTTTATCTTGTAGGATCTTCACCGGCTGATGATTTTCCATTACTTCAACTTTCTGCACAGCGTCTTTGGGCAAAGAATTGTTCACAGTGCCGTAGCCACCTTCCATCAGATCTTTGCCGTTCACATAAAATTTGTTGATGGGTTCGCCCTGATAAAGCACAGAGCCGTCGCCATTCACCTCGATCCCCGGAATTTTCTTTAAAACATCAGCCAGCGTACGGTCAGCTTTGCTTTCAAAAGCTTTCAGATCGTAGGTAATGGTATCGCCTTTTTTGGTGATCATGCGGGTTTTCAGCTTTACTTCCTGTATTTCGGTAGCGTCAGATTCAAGGCTGAAATTGAGGGTTTGATCCTGATTTTTAATATTCCTGAAAACAGGTTTTTGGTTGAAGGCCTTTATTTTAAGGTCAACTGTTTCGCTTGGCGATGTGAAAGTCACCTTGTATTCGCCTTTTGCATTTGAAATTGAAAAGGCCATGATGGCATCTTTTCCCGGTTCTTCTATTGTCACACTGGCACTGGGCACCGGCTGCCCGTCGGCATCTGTTACCTTGCCGGAAACTGTGGTTTGCGCGTATCCTGCTACTGACATCATTAGAACAAAAAAGAATAGGAAAACTTGTTTCATTAGGATTATTTTGAATATTAGTAATGGTCGGTCCCAAATTGTTACAATTCGCCAGACAGAGGAAGGATCCCGCCAAACATTTGCACGTACGGGAAAGTTTTTTTGTTAAATTTGTTTAACAATATAAATTTTATGGGACTTCATTTAACTCCGATTGATGTGGTAGACGATATTTCGCAGGAAGACTTCCGCGAAAAATATCTTAAAACCCGAAAACCCGTCGTCATCCGCAACATGGCGAAAAATTGGCCCGCCTACCAGAAATGGACACTGGACTATATGAAGGAGGTAGTGGGCGATGTGGAAGTTCCGCTTTACGATTCGTCGAAAGCAGATCCCTCTGCGCCCATCAATTCATCGGCTGCAAAGATGAAATTTGGCGATTATATTGACCTGATACAGCGCGAACCGACGGATTTGCGCATATTTCTCTTCGACCCTATAAAATCTGCGCCTAAACTTCTGGAAGATTATTTAGCACCAAAAGAACTGATGGGCGGCTTTCTGGACAAGTATCCGAATATGTTTTTCGGCGGCAAAGGTTCGGTCACTTTTCTGCATTATGATATCGATATGGCGCATATTTTCCACACACATTTCAACGGGCGCAAGCACATTCTGCTGTTCGATTATAAATGGAAAGAGCGTCTTTACCAGATTCCTTTCGCAACGTATGCGCTGGAGGATTATGATATCTCCGATCCTGATTTCGAAAAATTTCCCGCGCTGGAAGGCGTGGAAGGAATCGAATGTTTTTTGGAGCATGGCGACACGCTCTTCATGCCGACCGGCTGGTGGCACTGGATGAAGTATCTGGACGGCAGTTTCTCGATTTCACTACGCGCGTGGGACAAGTCCTGGGGCGTGAAGGCGCATTCGCTGTGGAACCTCACCGTGCAGCGCAACATCGACAACTTGCTGAAAGCAAAGTTCAAGATAAGATACATGGACTGGAAGGAGAAAAAAGCGATCGAGCGCGCCAATTTTGCCTTGAAGAAAGGCTTGCCGCGGTAAAGACGGCCGCTTTGTCAAAGTTTAAATCTTTGATAAAGTTTAGATAATATCCCGTCCTTCACAGCTTTTCGAACCCTTTTTTAGCAAATCGTTGCCGCCTTTTACTGATCTCACGTTTCACAAAGCTTAAAACTTTCGGTTGCGAACCGTTCGGTTTACGTTAAAGACCCAAAATTTCAGGTCCTGCAACGTAAAATTTTAGGTTGACGGGGCAATATTTTAGGTGTAGAACGTTACTGTTTATTTAAAAAACCGAAACGAAGCCAAAAACAACCTAAATGCACACTGAAAATTACAAAATCCTGTAGATCGGGTACAGGCCTACCGTTCCTTCGTAGTAGGCCGAATTTTTGTAAATCCAGTCAAGTTGCGCAGCTGCATCCTTAGCAAACTTTGGGTCGGCAGCTTTCTGCAGTTCAAAGGCCGTCTTTAAAGCTTTGTCCGTTTTAAGCAAATCTGCGGCGGTATCTTCAAAAACATAATCTGAATAATACTCCTTCTGACCTAAAATTGCGTCAAAGAAATTCCAGTTGAAGAAAGAATCGGCCGCTTCCGGCTCGAGGGTTTCAAGCAGATATTTCACGCCGGACTGTTTGGCGGGAACAAGAAAATCACCTTTGCGCAGCGTAACCCTTTTGGTTTCAGGTTTCACAGTGGTGTCGTAATGCAGATAGTGGCCTTCGTAGGGATTTTTCACGGTTTTGTAATCAACGATCCTGTACATCTCTACTGTGGCGGCAGAATCGCGCGCAAGTTCTCTCATTTTGATCTGGTTTCTACTGAGATGCTCAACTACTTTTCGCTCTGATTTGGGAATGATATAATAAGTCGGAATGGTAATATTTTTTGTTGATTTATAGCCATCAAAAAATTTCACCTTGCGACTGAAAGGCTTGGTTCGGTCATAAAAAAGACGCGGTTTCCCCGAAACGTCACTGTTTTTTTTGCCGGCTTCATAACCTTTAAAATCAATTAGCTGAACCTGTGTACTGTCAAGCTTCCATTTGACGGGATATTCCTTGCCGGGACTTAGCTCGGAAAAGCTGGAAGTCATACGTTGCTGGATGTCTGCCGAGTTTTTTGAAACATAATCTATCGATGCCCGCATATATTCGTAAGTGGCACGAACACGTTCGGGATAAGGTTTCAGCATGTGGGTTTCGGCCACGGTACCAAGCGTGTTAAAAAGTGTCGTGTAGCCAGTGGCGTACCGCGGCGTATCCATGAAAGCCGGGAAACCTTCATCAGGAGAATCTCCGTGGATATTGACGTAAGGAGTTGAAAGTACGCCATTTATTTCGATATTTTTAAGGATTTCAGGCTGCATTTTCTGGTTAAAATAATTGCCGAGACTTTTGCCCAAACGTTCTTTATTTGTGGAAATGTAGGTGAACAGGTACTGATAATCCGCGCCATTGCTTACGTGATTGTCGATGAAATAAATCGGTTTGAAATGATGGAAGATCTGTTGGAAGGCTTTAGCGTTTTCGGTATCGTTTTTAATGAAGTCGCGGTTCAGGTCGTAGTTTCGCGCATTCCCGCGGAAACCGTATTCTTCAGGACCATTCTGGTTGGCGCGGCTGAATTTCCCGCGGCGCAGCATCCCGGAAATATTGTAGGCCTGCACTGCGGCGATCTGTAATCCGCCCGAGGAAACTTTGCCCGCAGCCAAATCGCGCATCAGCATCATCGTAGCGTCGATGCCATCGGGTTCGCCGGGATGAATTCCATTGTTGATGAGGATGGTGGGATTGTCTTTGTTTTTATTTGGATTGAAAATGACGACATTTATGGGTTCGCCGTTATCATCCTGGCCGAAATTCTGAACGGAAATGGTTTTATATTTTTTATCGAGCTGATCATAGTATTTCAGCATTTCAAGATAGGTAACGGTTTGGTTACCGTTTCCGTTTTCGTAGGGCGTCTGAAAAGTTTGCTGCGCGGAAAACTGAGCTGAAAATACTATTATAAACAAAAATCTGTAGATCATTGTGGTAAATTTTGACGAAAATAAAAAATTCCCGGACGAAACCGGGAATTTGTACTGATATATTATACTGTTCTTAAAAATGAATCCGCGCCCCACCCTGAACGGAGCTCTTTTTCGCCGAGGAACGAGGAGAAAAAAGCGGGAGTGGAGGGTGGAAAAGGCGCCCAAATAATCTTAATCATTCAGTTTCAGCACCGCCATGAATGCCGATTGCGGTACTTCTACCCTGCCGATCTGCTTCATTTTTTTCTTTCCTTCTTTCTGCTTTTCAAGAAGTTTCCGTTTACGCGAGATGTCACCGCCATAACATTTGGCCGTAACGTCTTTTCTTAAGGCCTTAATGGTTTCACGTGCAATTACTTTTGTACCCAAGGCAGCCTGCACAGCGATGTCAAACTGCTGGCGCGGAATAAGTTCACGCAGTTTTTCGCACATTCTTTTACCGATGTAATACGCATTGCTTTCGTGAATCAGCGACGAAAGTGCGTCCACCATATCGCCGTTGATAAGGATGTCCATCTTCACGAGTTTGGAAGCCCGGAAGCCAATTGGGTGATAATCAAACGAGGCGTAGCCCTTGGAAATGGATTTCAGGCGGTCGTAAAAATCAAAAACAACTTCGGCCAAAGGCATGTTGAAAATAAGTTCGACGCGGTCTGAGGTGAGATAACTTTGGTTGACAATCTCGCCGCGTTTTTCAATACAGAGTGTCATCACCGCGCCTACGAAATCGGATTTGGTAATGATGGAAGCTTTGATGAAAGGCTCCTCTACCCGATCCATCGTCGTTGGATCCATCATTTCGGATGGATTGTTGATCAGGATCGGTGTTTCGGGCTCCCGTTTGGAGTAGCCGTGGTACGACACGTTCGGTACGGTGGTGATTACGTTCATGTCGAATTCACGGTCGAGTCTTTCCTGCACGATTTCCATGTGCAGCATGCCCAGGAACCCGCAACGGAAACCAAAGCCAAGTGCAGCGGAAGATTCGGGCTCGAAAACGAGTGAAGCGTCATTCAATCGGAGTTTTTCGAGCGAGAAACGCAATTCTTCAAAATCTTCAGACTCAATGGGATAAATTCCAGCGAATACCATCGGTTTTACCTCCTCGAAACCTTCAATAGGATTGGGCGCGCCGTTTTCATAACTTGTGATGGTGTCACCCACTTTCACTTCACGCGCATCTTTGATGCCGGAAATGATGTAACCAACGTCGCCGGTTTTAATCTCGGTTTTGGGGGCCTGTTTCAGTTTTAATGTACCGACCTCATCAGCCTCGTACATCTTTTCGGTGGCCATAAACTTGATACGCTGCCCTTTTTTGATGCTGCCGTTTACGACTTTGAAATAAGCTTCAATTCCGCGGAACGGATTATAAACCGAATCGAAAACCAAAGCCTGCAGGGGCGCCTCAGGATCGCCCTGTGGGGCAGGAATCCGCTTTACGATCTGTTCTAAAAGATCGTGAACGCCTTCGCCGGTCTTGCCTGAAACGCGCAAAACGTCTTCATAATCGCAGCCGATCAGGTTCATAATTTCGTCGGTCACTTCTTCCGGATTGGCGGATGGAAGGTCAATTTTATTTAAAATCGGGATGATAGTAAGATCATTTTCAAGCGCGAGGTAAAGGTTGCTTATCGTCTGTGCCTGAATGCTTTGCGCAGCATCCACAATGAGAAGCGCACCTTCGCACGCCGCGATGGAACGTGAAACTTCGTAAGAGAAATCTACGTGTCCGGGTGTATCGATAAGGTTCAAAATATATTTTTCGCCATCGAGTTCGTAATCCATCTGGATCGCGTGAGATTTGATGGTGATTCCGCGTTCCTTCTCGAGGTCCATATCATCGAGGGTCTGAGACTGAAGTTCGCGCTGTGTGACGGTGCCGGTGTATTCGAGCAGCCGGTCCGCGAGCGTGGACTTTCCATGGTCTATATGTGCGATGATGCAGAAGTTTCGTATGTTTTTCATTTAAAATAGGAGAATAGTGCGCAAATTTAGTGTTTTTTTGCTGGAATTTGTTGATTAATTGCGGTGTACCGCGATAGGGATAGAAACGGAAACCCCCGCAGGCGCGGACGCCAGTCTGCGCCGAGGAGTTGCAGTGGATAGCCCGGCCGCCAGCGCGGGAAAATGCTGCTGCAAGCGGATCGCCATAAAAAAGAACGACCTCTGCAAAATAAATTGTAGAGGTCGCTCAAACATTAAAAAAATAAACTATTATGGTCGCCTGCGCTGCGGGCTCTGTTGCCCGTCTTTTTTGTCTAATATTTTTGTCCGCATCTTGCCTTCTGTCTGGAACATCTGCAGTACCTGCTGTGGCTTGATGACTTTCATGAATTTTTCTGCGTATTGCCTGCGGTTGTCTAAAAGCTGCTGGCCGATCTCGAAACTTTCATTTACCTGTTTCCGGGCTTCATCATCAGTCATCTTATCATAATCTTCGGCCGGTTTAAACTTGCTTTTTATGGCATTTTGCTTTTCCTGATATTCTGAATAGAGGTTCTTGAAAGCTGCCTGATCATCTTGCGGAACCTCCAGTTCTGAGATCATCATATTCTCGCGAAACTGCTTCAGGAGGTTCATGCGCTGCTGCGGATTCATCTGCTGGATGAGTTCTTTGCGCTGCTCTGGCTTCATTGTTTTCCAGTCATATCTCAGTTCCTGTGCGCTACCCAATGTTACGATGGCTATGGCTGCGAGTGTTAATAACCTCTTTTTCATTTCTGTTTTCATTTTAATAATACAAATCGAGATATACATCCTGCTCTGCATTTTTCCCCAGATCTGCGAGTTCTGCCATTGAAATGTTGGCTAAAATCTGGTCTACCTGAACTTCCGGGCTTACCGCGGTGCTTTTCGCCACTTCAATCTTTTCGCTTTTCTGTTTCGCGGCTATCATTGTCGGAGCCGGTACATCTTTTTGATTATCTGTTTCCACTGAAGTTAAATCTTCTTCAAATGTTTGGTAAGCAAGGGTTGCTTCCGGTACGGTTTCTTCAATAATAGGTGCAGATGGCGGCGGTGATACTTGCTGTTCGTTTTGCACTATCTGTGGTTCTGCCTCATGCTGGTTCATCATGAAGGTCACTCCAAATATTGTAGCAACCGCGGCTGCCGCTGCATAAGCCCAGTTGAGACTTATTACTTTCGCCTGGGGAGCAGGCGCCGCTTCACGCAATACATTGGCC
>JAEZYN010000026.1 GCA_023419095.1 Bacteroidota bacterium
CTAACACGAATGGCTCGCAATTTTTCATCACGGAAGTGGCTACTCCTTGGCTGGATGGCAAACACACTATTTTCGGAAAAGTAGTAAAAGGAGAAGAAGTGATCGATGCAATTGCTAACGTGGAAAAAGGTCCTCAGGACAAGCCGCGGACTGATGTCGTATTAGAAAAAGTATCGGTTTTCTCGAAAGGTGATCAATATAAAAATTATGACGCTGCCAAAGTATTTACTGAAGGTAAAGCTAAAATCGCCGAAAACAACAAAGCGGCGATGGCAAAAATCGAAGCTGAAAATAAGCGCAAGGAGGAGGAATTCGCGGCAAATCAGACAAAATTAGTCGAAGAAATGAAAGCCGGTATGCAGGTGACAGCTTCAGGATTGTATTATAAAATCACAAAAACTACCGACGGTACGGCGCCCAAGGCGGGCGACGAAGTTGCGGTGCACTACGCAGGTCGTCTTGTTGACGGTAGCGAGTTCGATTCATCATTCAAGCGTAATGAGCCTATCGAATTTTCCGTTGGTATCGGCCAGGTGATTCGTGGTTGGGATGAAGGGATTCTCCTTCTGAAAGAAGGCGAAACCGGAACTTTCCTTATACCTTCAGACCTCGGATATGGTGCGAGAGGCGCGGGTGGAGTCATCCCGCCAAATGCATGGCTTGTATTTGATGTAGAACTGGTAAAGGTAAATGCAACACTTGCAAGATAGTTTAACAATATATTAAAGAAAAGAACACTAATTTTTTTAGTGTTCTTTTTTTTAGTTAAAAATTTTAGTTAAATAAAATGATTTTGATTAAAAAATAGCCTAAATCATCATATGAATTACGGTGATTTAACGGTAGTACGTGTTGACTGCTGCTGTAAATTTGCATTAGAAGTTTTGGATAGATCTGGTTCAGGCATTAGAAACTTCCAAACACATACACAAATAGATGACGATAAACACAGATGACTGAAAAGAAGAGAAGGTGCATTCCGAAAGAATGCATCTTTTTTTTATACTACCTTTTCACCACAGATTTTGCAGTATCTCGCGTCATCATCAATGTCCTCATTTCCGCATCGGTTACACACTTTCTCGAGGTTTTGGCGCTTATTCCGCATTTCTGCTGTCACAATTCCAGTCGGAACAGCGATGATGGAGTAACCGGCCAACATCAGCATAACACTCAAGAATTTGCCTAATGGTGTTGCGGGCGACACATCTCCGTAACCTACGGTAGTAACCGTCACCACAGCCCAGTAGATACTTTGCGGAATACTTTCAAATCCCGGTCTGTGACCTTCCACCATAAACATCAGCGATCCAACAATCACCGAGAAGATCACCAGAAACAGCAGGAAAATATAGATTTTCCGCGAACTGTTTTTTAAAGCGCGCACGATGAATGTGCCGTCGTGCATGAAATCGAGCAGGTTCAAAATCCGGAATATACGCAGCATTCGCAGCATCCTGATGATCAGAAAATACTTGGTAATAGGAAAGAAAAGGCTCAAATAAAATGGCAGAATGGCGAGAAAATCTATAATTCCAAAAAAACTGAAAATGTAAGCCCGCCGGTTCCGGATCGTTATGATTCGCAGAATGTATTCAATTGTAAAAAATCCTGTAATTATGATTTCAAGTATGACAAAAAGCCTATGCAGTTTTGCATCGTATATTTTCACGCTTTCCATCATCACGATGAAGGTACTGAGCAGGATGAGCATAAGAAGTATAAGATCGAACAGTTTCCCAAGCCGTGTATCAGATTTGAAAATGATGCGGAAAACTCTTCGTTTCCACCGTGTATTCTCAGAGATAAAATTGTGTTCCTTCTCCATATCGCATTTAGTACAAATAAATGTAAATAAATAATTCCTATTTTCGTGACAAACTTATGCAAATGAAATTGAAGCAGGCTGTAGCAGCACTAGAATCACGTTTTAAAATTCGCCAAGCGGAAGATTTTGACAATGTAGGTTTACTTTGCGGAAATCCCGAACGTGAAATCACCGGGATTCTGATATGTCATGATTCCCTCGAAAGTGTTGTGGATGAGGCGGTTTCGAACAATTTAAATCTGATTGTTGCATTTCATCCTATTATATTTTCAGGTTTAAAGTCACTTACAGGAAAAAATTACGTGGAGCGCACGATTTTGAAAGCAATCGAAAATAAAATTGCGATTTACGCCATTCACACCGCTTTTGATAACGATTATTTTGGTGTAAATCACCGGATTTGCGAAGAACTCGGATTGCTAAACCAAGAGATTCTGATGCCAAAGAAATCAAATCTTAAAAAACTGGAAGTTTACGTACCGCAAAGTCACGCAGAAGGTGTGAAGAATGCCATGTTCGATGCTGGGGCGGGAAGTATCGGCTTCTATGATGAATGCAGTTTTTCGGTTAACGGACGTGGAACTTTCAGGCCGATTGAAGGTTCAAATCCATATTCAGGCACGCAGGAAATACGCGAAGATGCTTCCGAAGAAATGATCTCGGTAATTTTCGAAAATTATAAATCTGCACAGATCATTTCAGCATTGAAAGCTTCACATCCCTATGAAGAAGTCGCCTACCAGCTGATTTTGCTTGAAAATGAAAATCACTATGCCGGACTGGGCCGTTTTGGCCGTTTTGAAAAACCGCTAAGTGAAGAAAGTTTTTTGCAGCTGTTAAAAGAAAGGTTTAATTTAGAGGTCATTCGTCACAGCAACCTTTCAGGAAAAACGATCGAAACAGTGGGCGTTTTGGGCGGCAGTGGTGCAAGCGGTATTAAAAGTGCTTTGGCAAACGGCTGTGATGCTTATGTAACCGGCGATGTGAAGTATCACGAGTTTTATCAGGGCGAGGGAAAAATGCTGATTTGCGATATCGGTCATTTCGAGTCAGAGCAATTTGTAACCGACCAAATATTTCAGATATTGTCGGAAATTTTTCCTAAATTTGCGGTCTCAAAATCTCTTGAGAAAACCAATCCTGTTAATTATTTTTTCTAAAAATATGGCTAAGAAAACTGTAGAAGTTACAATTGAAGACAAGCTTCGGGCACTGTATGACCTGCAAATTATTGATTCACGTCTAGACGAGATCCGTAATACGCGCGGTGAACTCCCGATTGAAGTTGAAGATCTCGAAATTGAAATTGAAGGTTTAGAGAAAAGAGCAGAAAAGTTTCAGGCCGAAATAAAGGAACAGAACGACGAGATCAATAATAAAAATGAGGTTATCAATCATGCTAAAACATTGATTGACAAATACAAAGCTCAGCAAGATAACGTTCGAAACAACAAAGAATTCGAAGCTTTAGGCAAAGAGATCGAGTTCCAGGAACTTGAAATACAGTTGGCTGAAAAAAGAATCAAAGAATTCGGTGCGAAGATTTCACATAAAGATGAAACTTTAGAAGAATTGACCAACAAGATTTCTGAACTGAAGAATCACCTGAAATTCAAGAAGGAAGAGCTTGAAAGTCTTGTTGCAGAAACGCAGAAAGAAGAGGAATTCCTTACTGCGAAGTCTGAAGA
>JAEZYN010000033.1 GCA_023419095.1 Bacteroidota bacterium
TTGCGGTCTTCTGCGCTCGGGTTTAGATTTCCGCTCGGGTGATTGTGGCAGATGATAAAACCGGTAGCAAGGCAATTAAGCGCCGGAACCAAAACCAGCCGCACATCTACAACGGAGGACGAAATCCCGCCTTGCGAAATTTTGCGCCATCCGATAGGTGCGTTTTTTTGGTTTAGGTAGATGCAGAACACAGATTCAAACATCCCGATTTCGTCAGCAAATAAAGTTCTGAAAAGTTCTGCAGCATCGTACGAAGCTGTCACCGTTTTATATTGCACTGGGTGTTCCTCGGTTTTGGAAAGCGTGAGTTTTATTTCTTGTAAATAGGTGGTCATAGGTATAATATTTAAAATTCGTAATCTGCAAAATCGCTTTCCTCGTGTGAGTTCCAAAAAATAAACTGCTCAGCTATATACTGCGCGCGGTTCGGGTGGTTCTCGCTCTGCTTTTTAAAATATCGGTAATCTTCAAAATTGAAAAGTTTAGAAAAACCTTTCTCCGCTAAAATCTGATAAACTGCATCAGATAAATTTTGTACTTTTGTGGCTGTTGCTGTCATAGGTAACATTTTTAAAGAGAGGCGGAAAGTTCGAGTTTCCGACCTCTCATTTTGTTTTTAGATTATAAATTTTAAAACTTCTTTTTCGGATTCTTCCAGGAGCGCAAAAATTTTGCTCTGGCTTAGGTTCAAAATCTCGGTGATTACGGACGAGTTAGAAATCTCTAAACAAAGTCCGTTTGTGTTTTCAATCGTTACGGTCTCTTTCAGTCCGTCCCTTCCTACTAAATAGGCGTTCAGTTCGTCGCTTTTTTCCTTTAAAAAATTGTGTTTCTCGCAAATCTTCTCAAAAATCTGAAGGTTTTTAATCCGCTTCTCGGCTGTTGTCTCAAGATTGAGCGTTTTACTCTCAACTTTTGTGCTTTGCGGTGTGGCGTTCGCTTTCGGTGCTGTGGCGGGAGTTACTGTCTTCGCTCCGTTCGCCTTTTCCTGTAAATGATTCATTTCTAAGTTCTTAACTTACCTAAAGATACAATTAAAATACCGTTTTAACGGTATAAATTACAGATAAATGACTGAAAGTCAATAATTTAAACCCATTCTAAATAATTCAAAATTGCACCTGCGAACATTACAAAACTCGTCCGTTTTTAAAATTCATCTTGTCTAAATAACTGAAAATCAACTATAAAACCTTTTGAATACTTTTAGGTAAAAGTATTAAGCGAAAGTCAGCCCGCCCCGCTCAATAGCGTGTTTTACGTTCGCAAATCCCGAAAATCGTCGGATATATGACGAAATGCCCACCAATAGGGCGTTTGCGGCGTTTTCGCGTCGAAAATTTCGCAAAATCCGAATAAACCTCGTGGTTGGGTCGCTACCTCAATGGAAAACGGCGGGAAGACTGCTGCTTGCGTCACAACATACACCAGTTTCGTTGGTCAAATTTGCCGAAACAACTAACCATGGCAAGTGCTCGGCAGATACGTGATGAGATAATGAAGATGACTATTGTAGTCAACTCAGATCCCGCACAGAAAGCGATATACGAACTTCAAAATCGAACTCAGCAACTTAACGAACGGAAGCGTGAACTTGCGAAGGAGATCGTCAACACCGAAAAACTTTTGGGCAAAGAAAGTGCTGAATATAAAGCACTCGCAAAAGAAATGATGCTCACTACCAAGGAAATCAATTCTAACGGCAGAGAGATGGAGAGGCTGCGCGGTGAGATGAACATCACCCAGATGACCATGGCGCAACTCAAGAAGGAAGCGGCTATGCTTCGCACGAACCTCAATAACATGGTACCGGGTAGCGAAGCGTCTAAAATGCTGCAGCAGCAGCTTGACGCTGTTAACGCTCGTATGGCCGAAGTTCGGACGGGCGCAAATCAAACAGCGTTCTCATTCCGTAACCTTGCTGAACGTTTCAATCATTATCAAGGGATTGCGCTTGCTGCTACTGCCGTACTCGTGGGCTTTGGCGTAACCGTTCAATCAATCATAGACCGTAACAATAAGATGGCCGACGCCATGAGCGGCGTGGAAAAGACAACCGGTATGGCGCGCAAGGAAGTCGATGAACTCACCCGCTCCTTCTCTGATTTCGATACCCGAACCAAGAAGATCGATCTACTGAAGATTGCGGAAGTAGGTGGCCGCCTGGGTATCGCTAAAGCCGATATCGCAGAGTTCACCAGGGAAGTAGATAAAGCCAATGTAGCACTTGGCGACGGCTTCGAAGGCGGCGTGGAGCAGGTGACGAACAGCCTGGGTAAACTGCAGGGTCTTTACAGCCAGACGCGCGATCTTCCTATTGCAACTGCGATCAATCAGATCGGTTCTGCCATTAATGAACTGGGCGCCGATGGTGCGGCTTCAGAAGCTAACATCGCAGATTTCGCTTTACGCCTTGGTTCTTTGCCCGAACGGCTTAAGCCAACCATTTCAGAAACCCTGGCATTAGGTGCGGCCTTCGAGGAAAGCGGGATCATGGCCGAGCGTTCAGCAACTGCCTATGCATCATTCATCAGGTCTGCTGCCAAAGATGCAGGCAAGTTCGCGGAAGTGATGAAGATTTCGAAAAAAGAGGTCGAGGACATGATGAACACAGATCCCCTTGAATTCTTCCTGAAGTTTGCTGAAGGTGCAAAAGGTCTTGACACTACTGAACTTGCCAAGATGCTGGACTATCTGAAGCTGAATGATCAGTATGTGATTTCAACTCTGGGGGCCGCTTCGGAAAATGCTGACCGTTTTCGTAAGTCAATCGAACTGTCAAACAGGTCGCTAGCGGAAGGGACGTCGTTGCAGAATGAGTTTAATAAAGTAAACAACAATGCAGCGGCTATCTACGAGAAAGTACAGCGTAAGATGGCTGAACTCTTAACCAGCAAGGGAATCGCAGATTTTATCAATGGTACCGTGACGGCGTTCGGGAAATTTTTAGGTGTTGTAGAAGACGCTGATGGCTACATTAGCGGATTCCGCAGCGGATTGGTTTTTCTTACCAAAATCATTGCGCTTTTAATTGCTACCACTATTTCATATAATCTGGTTACGGGTGTATATAATGGACTTCTGACGACTTCAATCCAGCGCGTGCTGGGACTAACTATTGTCGAAAAAGGACGAAACGCCACCATGGTTGTAGGTAATGCCCTGCAAACGGTTTATCGTGCCGGTCTGTGGCTGTTGGCTGCTGGATATTCACTGCTTACAGGAAACGTGGCCGGGGCGACCTTTGCCATGCGCGGATTTACTGCCGCCATTGCGGCGAATCCCCTAGGCGCAATTCTCGTTTTAATCACTACGGTGGCGAGTGCATATTTGTTACTTTCCCAAAATACCAAACAGGCTGAAACAAGTCAGCAGGCGCTTAATCGTGTAATGAAGGAAGGCCGCGATAATGCGGCACAGGAAATTGCCCAGCTGGAGGTACTATATAAAACAGCTACCAATGTGAAACTTTCGACTGAGGAAAGATTAAAGGCTGTTCAGAAATTGAAGGCTGAGTTCCCTGGCTATTTTGGACAGATTAATGATGAAATCATTATGAACGGTAAAGCTGCAACCAGTTACCACCAATTGCGCGAGGCTATTATCGCCAGTGCAAGGGCAGAAGCTGGGAGAGCAGAGCTTGTAAAACGTGAAGGCGAAAGGTTTAAGGAATCTGATTCGTGGAAGGAAAAGTATGCTTTTGAAGTCCGGGAACTTGCGCGCTTGCGAAAAAGTTTGCAGGACATGGAGCGGACCGGCAATATCACCGGAAACCGCCGTCTGGAAATGTTGACGCGGATCGAGGGCAAAGAACGGGTTTTAAAGCAGCTGGAGATTGACAGGTTTAACTGGAACAAAAAAAACCAGCAAAACGACTCATCAATCATTAAAGCGATAAGCGCAAATGATGAACGTGCAGTTGGACTTAAAACTGACGAAACGGAACCAGCCACGACATCTACTTACCAGACACCGGCAGAAAAAGAAAAATCTAAAAAGTCAGCCGAGGCGGAAGCACGCAGGAAGCAGCGCGAAAAAGAAGCTTATGACCGCATGATCGCGGACTGGAAAGCCAAAGGCGAATCAGCTGCCGAAATTGCACGCCAGATACAACTCGATATTGAAGACGCTAAAATCGAAGCCATGGAAGAGGGCTACGATAAACAGATCGATGCGCTCAACCTTCAGGAAATGCGGAAAATGGCGGAGATCGATAAAAAGAAAATCCAGCAAAGCGACTTTGACAGACTGAATGCAGCAGCTGCAAAGGCAAAAGGCGACGACAAATATCTGTTCGAAGCTTTAAAGCAAAGCTGGCTGAAAAACAATGCCGACCTGGAAGAACTTAAACTATCAGAACAGCAGGTTTTTGACAATAAACGCCTGGAACTGCGGTATAAATCCGATAAAAAGTGGCTGGACGAGCAGGAAACCGCTCATCAGACCGCGATTGGTCATCTGAAACGCCAACAGAATGAGGAGCTGGCAACCTACTCCACCATTGCGAAACTTAAGGAAGGTCTACGTGGCCGTATGGACGAAAAAGAGCGCCGCCAGATAACGACGTGGGCAGAAGGCAAGGAGGCATTAAATAAAGTTTACCAAAGAAGAGAACTTGAACTTCAGGTAGCGCACCTTGAAGCGATGGTAAAGCTTTATGAAGGTTTAGACCTCGGAATTCTTACGCCGGAACAGCGCGAAGCCGTGATGAAATTCATCGATGAAGCCGGTAATAAAATTGCGGAGTTTCGGGCGAAAATAAAAGGTGAAGATCAGGACGATAAAAAGGTAAAAAAACTTAGCCAAAAAGGCTCCAATGATGTACTTGGGATGTCGGTTGAGGACTGGGATACAATGTTCACCAACATTCAGAACGGCACCGATATGCTTGGAACCATGGTTGCTGCTGTTGGGGCTCTTCATAACGCTTTTGGCACTTACTATCAGTTTGTAGAAGCCAACGAAAAACGCCAGCTTCAGCAGTACGAGGCATCGACAAACCGCAAGAAAAACGCGTACAAAAGACAGTTGTTGGAAGGTTATATCAACCAGGAAACGTATAAGGAACTTACTATTAAAGCCGATCGTGATCTGGAAAAGAAAAAGCAGGAAATCGCGGTTCGGCAAGCTAAACGCGAAAAGCAGATGGCAATAGCATCCACGCTGATAAATACTGCACAGGCTATCATGGGTATTTGGGCCCAGTTTCCGAAATTCGACTTCGGCGCGACCGCTGCCATCATGTCTGGTGTGGTAGGTGCTTTAGGCGCATTGCAGGTTGCTACGATCATGTCTCAACCATTACCCACCGCCGAAGGTTTTGAAGACGGTTTCGGGATGGAATATCCGATTAACCGTGCGCAGGATGGCAAACGCTTCAATGTGCGTCGCCGTCGCTTGGGTTCCGGTCTTGTAGACCGTCCGACGCACTTTATCGCGGGCGAAAACAACCGTGTGGAAATGGTGATCGATAATCCAACCTGGACGAGCTACTCACCGCAACTGAAATCCGCAATATATTCCGCAAATGCCCGCGCTAAAGGCTTCGAAACAGGTTTTAATACCAATTCGAGTGCGACAGCAGCAGCTTCCGGGGATGACGAGATCATGATTAAAATGATGGCACTGCTCGATCGGAATTCTCGTGTACTTGAAAGAATCGAAGAAACAGGAATCACGGCTGTAATCGGTAAAACCGCCCGAAACGGAAAAGAAATCGACGAGATGCGCCAGGAATATTTGGACCTTAAAAACAAAAATAAACATTAAGCCATGCCAGCAATCAGCAAATTAGTACCAACAGTTCAGAATATTACCTGGGACCGCGTGAGCGCGCTGCCTACCCTTTCAGATTTCATTGTGACAATTATTGAAGATCAGGTGGTATTGTACGCACAATATTACTTTTCTTTCGAAGGTACTGGTATAAGGTGGCTGTACTCACCAGGAAACGAAGATTCATCTTTTATTATGTACACCGATCCGTTGGTGGAATTGCCGGTCGCGGTGAAGAATTTCAATCTTTTGCCAAACGGAATTTACAAAGCGTACGTTTACATCGAACTTTCCAACGCAGAAGAATATGTACGCACGCTTACCGGAACGGTGAATCTTACCCTTGGCGGCGTAGCACCGGGAACAATCGCCACTGATAAAAACCCATATAACCTTGTTTACAACCGCTCCACCGATGAACTTACCGGGGATTTGGCAGTGGGAATTGTAAACAATACCGACAACCTGCCTTTAAAGTTCTGGCAAAACGGTAACATCTTCGCTGCTGCCGAAAACTTCACCACCGGATTTAATTTAGCAGAAAATCCTGCTGTTCCGATGGCAACAAACCCAGCGTTGCCCGAAACCGGTTCCGTTTCAGTTCCTGCCAAGATTCTGAAACAAACAGGCGAATTCGTCGCGGGTTTCAGCATTAATCTGGTGATCGTGGACGGCGGTATCGAAGTGCAGCCGCAAAACCTGGCTTTTGAAGTCTTTAAAGGCAGTCCCGAAAAATCTGCGGTGCTGACGGTAACCAATCCGCTCGGCGTTGATTTCGAAATCACAGCGTATCCCGATTGGCTGGCTTTTGATGATCTTGACGGAAACGCCTCCCAAACCATCACGGCAACTACTTCCACTGACACCACGGCGGTTGGTTCGTACGCAGGCGTAATCAGATTTGAGTTTAACAGTGATTTTATCGAGATCCCGGTGGCGCTCGAGCTTAAAAGTTTCATTGTCATCGATGAAACGAAAGAATTCTGCCTTGATCTGCCGCCTGTGAAGGTCTTTCGCAAATCTGAAGAAGCAAAATTCGTCCGCATTACCCTGACCGCTACTTATAAAGTGCTGGGCTTTGCTTCAACCTTTGAGAAGGTTTATCAGATCCCGTATTTCCTCGATGTGGCCAACTTTCAGTTGGGTGAAAAACTGCACCGCCATTTTCCGCGTGCAAAGCAGCACTTTTTCGGTGAAACATCTTTGATTTTCATGGAAAATATCATTGCTTCAATTAAGGTCGAGGAACTGAACGCGGCATTGGAAGTTCTGTTCACCGAATCGGTGTCGGACATCAAACTTTTTCCGGGCAAAAAACCTGCGGCTTATCCGCTGCTTTCGAATTTTCTGCACCGCAAGAAAAACGAGGATGCCCTTATTTTTACTTCAATTGTGGACGGTGAAACCGTTCAGTTTGAACAAACTGCGGAAACTGACCTTCAGAATCCATTAATTGTCAACAGTACGGAGATTCATTTTTATGATTTTCCGAAAACGTTTGCGCAGGTTCATGTCCAATGGGAAAATCAGAACCTTTCGCCCGAATGGTTCACATTTACCGGAGATTACAAGATAACGCCGGACTATAATCATATTTATGCGCGGAATATCTTCAATGCACAGAACGAAAAGTATGATTTCACGAAGGTGAAAACACTGACGGTCGATACCGGAATGATGCTGGCTTACGAACGCGAACTGATTTCGGAAATGATTGAAAGCAGACTGACTTTCATAAAAATCGAAGGTAAAATCTACCGCTGTTTCAATATCACCAAGAAAAACGTGGAACTCGATTCCACTGAAGAACTCATCGCGCGGGATCTGGAATATATAATTGTAGAACAATAATGGAAATAAAATTTTTCACGGAAGACCGGGTGCTGGATTTGTCCGGACAAAAAATAACGCAGCAGGACAGCAACTCCAAGATGTCTGATAAAACGTCGTCGAAATACTTTTTTCCATTCGATATTTACATGAATGAGGAGTTCATTAATTCGTTTGGAGATTACGAAAGCAACGATGCGGCAGACCTTCAAACTACTTTTGAAGGAATACTTCTTTTTGAAAATCGTCTGCATAAGGCCAAATTGGTTTTGGGAGAAGTAGAAGGCGGAAATATCACGGGACAAATTGATTTTGGTTTTGAAGACTTGCCGAATTTCGACAAAAAACTGGCGGAACTTCCGCTGCATAAATTCCCAGTTGCTGATATTCATATTTATGCCCGCGAAATTGCCGCGAAAAAATATCCGGAAACGGATTTCAATTTTCCGCGGATGTACACATCGAAATATCCACCCGATCAGGAAGTGTGGGATGCCTTTGACGGTTATTATAACGATCTGAAGGCGGACGGATCCGAAATGCGTCGAAACTACATTACCGAGGAAGGTGACATTTACAATGTGAATATCATTCATCCTACACCGCACTTCCTCTACGTTCTGAAAACCGGTTTTGCAGATGCAGGTCTTACTTTGGATGGCGACATTCTTACAGATCCTATTTTCGCGCAACGCTGGATGTTCAGCGGTACCGATTATTTCACCAGCAAGCAGCAGCGGCGATATGGTTTTAAGTTCACGTCCGCGAATTTCGATGAACTGTACCTCGAAAATGGACCGGACGATTACTGCGAATATCAAAAATTTAATACCGTTGAAAAAACCGGAAGGTATAAAATCGCCGGATCGCTGGAGTTCTGGAAAGCTCGGAAAATGCACGCACGCTATATTCTTTTCTTGAACAATAAAATCATCTGGCAGCGAAACCATGGCGGCGATAACCAATCGATTTTTGAAGTGATTCCGTTCAATTTTGAAATTGATGTAACACAAGAGAATTCGGTACTTACGCTGTATATCTACACACAGTATCACGAAGACTCCTGGACGCACCAGATAGCAAATCTGCAGATCACCAGTAATGTCCTTGAAGATATTGCCAATACCACATTAGGCGACGATACCGGCGTAGTTACTAACCTGAACGAAATTGATCTCAGCCGCGCTGTTCCGGATATGACTTTCGGCACCTTTGTGAATACAATCCGAAACCGTTTCAATTATGGGATTGAAGTAGTGGGTAATACTGTGTACATGAATCGTCTGGGCAACGATCCCACGGGCGTGAAAGACTTCACGATGTTTGAGGTGGCACCAAAAAACCGAAAGAAAAAGCTATTGCAAAAACGCAGTTTTCTGCTGCGTTCCACTGAGCTCGATGACGGCCCGCAGCCTTCGATGTACTTCGATAAAGATGGTGCATTTTTAAACAAAAAAGAGAATCCGGAAACGATCATCATCGAAAGTAACGTGATTATTCTGCAGACAGGCGTTCCTAAACCGAACGGCCACAATACGGCAATCATCAAAAAAGATACGCAGGATGCACTGCAGTTGGTTTGGTACGATGGATTGACAGGCGGTCAAAACAACGCCACAAACCCGGCCGGTGCGGAATATCCTGAGCTCTTTTACACACATTGGGAAAAATGGTTGCGCCAACGGATTCGCGGTTATGAATTTCAGTGGAAATTCTTTTGCCCTGCCGAGGATTTTAATTACCGGATTACGGATCATATTTTCGCCTACAACAATATCCACAACATCAAGACCTGGACAAAGGATCTGATCAACGAAACCTACGAAGTGGATATCGTGACGGAGACTGTTTAATAGCTTATAATATCCAGATCGTCGAGCATTTCAGATTCTACAAGATGAACGTAGCCTACAGTATGGCGCAGGCTCCGGTGTCCCAAAAGCCGCTGAAGACGGTAAATATCGCCTTTGTTGCGGATGAAAGTGGTTGCGAACGTGTGGCGGCCTACGTGCATCGTGAGATTCTTTTTGATTTTGCATATCTTGGCCACCGCCTTCAGGTGAGAGTTTATTTTCTGATCTACCAGTTTTTTGTCGAATAATTGAGGGTGAAACTCCACCATACGGCGCGCATCATCATTCAGCCTCATGAATTGTTTGGTATCTGTTTTCACCGAGGAAAATTCGAACTTGTCCGCGAGTACTTCCTTCCGCGTCCGCTTTTGTATATCTGATATCCTCAAACCGGTGTAGCAGCTGAACAGGAAATAACCCAGCGGCAGAATGTGGCTCGGATTTATAAACTCACTAAAGTAATATTTCAGAAGCTTCTGCATTTCATCCGGCAAAAGGTAAACGGTCTGGCTTGTGTTCACATTTACTTTTATCTGGTCAAGGTTTAAATAAATTTTTATGCCCTGGTTTTTTGCCAGATTAAGAAAATGCTTCATGCATTTAAGATCACTATGGTAGGTTACTAGCGAATTTGCGGAATATTTTTTTCGGTAGCTGCGCAGAAATTCTTCATTTATTTTATAGAATGGAATTTGCGGAGCCATCGCAGACAGCTTATTTATCACAGTATTATGATTCTTTAGCGTTTGTTTTTTGTAGTCCTGCAGCTCAAGGTGATGGCGGTAGAATGAAATAAAATCAAACTCCGGCGTTTCCGTCTGAAACTCTTTGATAAGTGTTTCAGCGTCCAGTATCCGCTCCTGAAGCATGAAAGTAGTTTTAATAGCTGTGAGTTTCGCTTCGATGTTTTCGAGCACCAGGTTAAGCGCAGCCTTATTTTCGCCGTTAATAATGCGTTGTTTTTTACGGTCCCAGAATTTTGCAGGGATCTCAATTTCCGTATTAAGTCTGATTCTTTTCTTGGAATCTGAAACATCAAGATAGATCAGGCTGTTTCCGTATTTGTTTTTATAGCCGCGAAGGCTGAATCGGTTCCGTGTTGTCACAAAAATCTTTTTTGTGTCGAACCTTGTGTCAAAAATTGATTTTCGGTTGGGAATTGCTGCGTTCATAAACATTTGTATTTTACGTTTACAACAAGCAGTCAAAGCACGATGAACAGGCGAATTTGCCCAAATAAAAAAGACACACGTGTAGCTGTCTAAATAGCTGTTGTGTGTCTTTCTTTTCTTAAATGTACCCAGTGCCGGAATCGAACCGGCACACCTTGCGGTACTAGAGTTTGAGTCTAGCGCGTCTACCAATTCCGCCAACTGGGCTCCGTAAATTGGGTTTGCAAATATAGATTTTTTTTAGGAACCCTCAAAAATTTTTTTTTAAAACGGTAAAATGAAGTTTCGCAACTTCTCCTGATACACACTGCTGAACTAAATTTGAAAAAATTTGAACAACTATAAATAAAGTAGACAAAATTATACCCTTAGAACTCCAGTTCCAGTCCGTCATAAGCCAAATGGACACCCGCGGGGAGCTCCGCCTCCGTAATTTCATGTTTTCCTATGTGATGTGAAAGGTGTGTCAGATACATCTTTTTTGGTTTTAGCTCTCGGTAGATTTCGAGAATCTGCGGCAAAATAAAGTGTGCCGGATGCTCATTTTCTTTTCGGATGCAGTTCAGTATAAGATAATCGAGATTCCGGAGTTTTGGGATTTCTTCCGCGGGAATTAGACTTGCGTCCGTGATGTATGCTAAATTTTTAAATTTAAAACCCAAAATCGGCAGCCAATGATGCATTACCGAGACGGGTGTCACCTCGGCATCCAGGAGCCTGAAGTCACCCTCTATCTCGCGAAGCTGGAAAGACGGTGCTCCCGGATATTTCTCGGCTGCAAATGCGTAGGAAAAGCGTTTCCTGACTTCCTTTCCCACCCTTTCGGCACAGTAAAGCGGCATCTCTTTATCATTTTTAAAGATAAGCGGCCGTAGATCATCCAACCCGATTACATGGTCGTTGTGCTCGTGCGTCAGCAGCACCGCATCTATGTGATCTTCGCCATTGGAAAGCATTTGCATACGGAAATCCGGACCGCAATCGATGAGGATTTTTTTGTTTTGATCGGTGGTGATGAGTGCAGAGGAGCGGGTACGCGAATCGCGGGGGTCTCCAGACCGGCAGACTGCGCAGTGGCAACCGATAACGGGCACACCTTGCGAGGTACCGCTGCCCAGAAATTTCAACTTCATTTTTTTTTGCCTGGCTATATTTTATGAGTAAATTTACAAAAAATTAAAAATTGCACGTGACTCTTCCGAAATTGACTCCAAAGCAGAAAGCTTTAGCTATAAATTTAGACGCAGATATTTACGGTACTTTTGCTGAAATCGGGGCCGGCCAGGAAACGGTTCGGCATTTTTTTCGTGCTGGAGGTGCCTCGCGTACTATCGCTAAAGCCATGTCTGCCTACGACAAAGATTTCAGTGATGCAATTTATGGCAAAGAAGCCAAAAACCGCTACGTCACTCAAAACCGTCTGCGCAAGATGCTGCGCTACGAAGTTTCTCTCATCGAGGAGCGTCTCTCCCGCGAAAACAATCCGGGGCGCAAGTTTTTCTCTTACGCGAACACGGTAACTACCATCAATTTTAACAAAACCATGAAAGGCCACGGCTGGGTAGGCCTGCGTTTTCAGCTGGATGAGAAGGAAGACTACAGCGAGATTGTACTGCACGTAAAATTCATGGAAAACGATGCAACACTGCAGCAGGAAACACTGGGCAGTTTGGGTGTGAATTTAATTTACGGTGCTTTTAACCTATCAGATAATCCCAGAAAATTGATTGAATCACTCTACGACGATATTTCGACGGATAATGTTGAGATTGATATGATCGATTTCAGCGGGCCGGCATTCGCGTATGTTGACAACCGGCTAATGAGTCTGCAGCTGGTGAAAAACGGCATGACCGACGCGGTAATCTTTAATCCTGAAGGCAACAACATGCTGCCGGCTGATGTACTGTACAAAAAAAACATATTTGCCGTACGGGGCAGCTTCAGACCGGTGACCCTGGTGAACATCGATATGTTCGAGCGCGGACTCGACATGTTCATGCAGGACACCAATTGCTGCGCAGAAGACACCGAGGTTCTTTTCGAAATTACGATTTCCAACTTACGCGCTGACGGCGATATCGATGAACGAGATTTCCTCGACCGTGTAGATGTACTCGCAAAACTCGGTTATACCGTTATCATTTCCAATTTCTCCGAATATTACCGTCTGATTGATTATTTCGCCAACTACACGAACGGAAAAATTGGTGTGGCCATGGGCGTGAACAACCTGCTGGATGTATTTGACGAAAAATATTACCGTAATCTTTCCGGTGGAATCCTCGAAGCTTTCGGTAAGTTCTTCAGACAGGACATGACGGTTTATCTTTACCCTTACAAAGATCCCGAAACGCACGAACTGCTTACTTCAAACAACCTGAAAGTAAGTGACAACCTGAAGCAGCTTTATAAATATTTTAAACAGAACCGCCGGATAGTTGACATCAACGACTACAACCCGAACCATTCTGAAATTTATTCTCGTGACATCCTTCACAAAATTGCCCATCATATCTCAGGTTGGGAAAATCAGGTGCCTGATGGCGTTGCCGAAATGATCATTGAGCGCGGAATGTTTGGCTACAAAGAGGAACTGAAGCTCAAAGAATTCTCTTAAAATTAAAATTTCACAAAAATGTCTGAAATAAAAAAACGTCTTTCTATCATTTTGGAAAGCCCCACACACGACTTGAATGACAAGCTGCAAAAGGTCTGTCAGCTCCTCGACCAGGAAATCCCATACTTCAACTGGACAGGTTTCTATTTCAAAAACGGCGACAAAGACGAGCTCATTTTAGGACCGTACGTCGGTGCCGCGACCGATCATACCATTATTCCGTTCGGGAAGGGAATTTGCGGTCAGGTGGCAGTTTCCAATGAAACCTTTGTGGTGCCCGATGTGCACGAACAGGATAATTATTTAAGCTGCTCCATCGATACAAAGGCGGAAATCGTGGTTCCGATCATTAAAAACGGCGAAAATATTGGCCAAATCGACATCGATTCTCACACGCTGGATCCCTTCACTAATGAAGACCGCGAAATGCTGGAATGGCTTTGTGATGAGATTGCAAAAATTTGCTGAAACCAGAAAGTGCGGCCATTGTGACCGCACTTTTTTTTATTCCGCAAGTTTTGAAATTGCGTCCTGGTCGAGCCTGAAAACCGTCCATTCATCCATGGGTTTGGCGCCAAGCGATTTGTAGAATTCAATTGCGGGAGTATTCCAATCCAGGACGGACCATTCGAGGCGGCCGCAGTTTTCGGCGGCGGCTATTTTGGCAAGTTCGGTGAGAAGTGCTTTTCCATAGCCTTTTCCGCGGTGCTCAGGTTCCACAAATAAGTCTTCAAGATAAATCCCGGGCTTGCCGACAAAGGTGGAAAAATTATAGAAATACAGCGCAAAACCGACCGGTTTGCCATCCTCTTCTGCCATCAAAACCTTAGCAAAATTCCTTATGAAGATATTTTCGTGCAGTTCTTCCACGGAAGTCACCACGTCGTTTTCGAGTTTTTCGTACACCGCGAGTTTTTTAATTAAATCAAATATTACCGGCGTGTCTGAAGGAATTGCTTTGCGGATTGTAAACATAATGCATCTTGATTTTGAAGCGTAAAAATAATGTTTTTTAAACGACCTTTCTAAAGTGCGCAAACCCTAGCCCCGATTGAACGGCCTGCTTGAGCTCTTTTCGGCGGCGGCTGCGCCGCCGCCGAAAAAAGCGAGTAGTGAAAGCGGGAAATAGCTTCTAATTTAAAAAATGCTTTTCGAAGAAGTGAAAACGAGCACAAAAAAACCTCCGGAAAAATCCGAAGGTTAATTGTTTTTTTCGATTTTAAATCTCGGTATTCAGATCCCAGTTCTGCAGATAATCATGCACGTGTTTGAGGAACATGCCGCCCAGCGAGCCGTCTACCACACGGTGATCGTAAGAATGCGACATGAACATGAGGCTACGGATTGCAATCACGTCGCCGTCTTTGGTTTCCAGGACCGCAGGCTTCTTCACGATGGCACCCACTGCCAGAATGGCGACTTGCGGCTGCGGGATGATCGGTGTTCCCATCAGGTTTCCGAAACCACCCACGTTCGAAATCGTATACGTGGCGCCTTGCGTATCTTCCGGTCTCAGTTTCTTGTTCCGTGCGCGGTAAGCCAGGTCGTTAATAGTCTTCGCCAGACCGGAAAGTGAGAGCTGATCGGCATTTTTGATCACCGGAACGATCAGGTTACCGTCCGGAAGGGCTGTTGCCATTCCGATATTGATGTTTTTCTTCTTGATGATTTTGTCGCCGTCCACCGAAACGTTGATTAACGGAAAATCCTGAATGGCTTTCACGATGGCTTTCACGAAAATCGGCATGTAGGTCAGCTTTTCGCCTTCTCTTTTCTCGAAAATATCTTTGTGCTTGGTGCGCCATTTCACAACGTTCGTCACATCGGTTTCGATGAAGGAAGTAACGTGCGGCGAAGTTCTTTTTGAATTCACCATCGCATCTGCAATGATCTTTCGCACGCGGTCCATCTGGATCACTTCATCACCCTGCCCTATAGGAACCGGAGCCGAAAGTGGCGCAGGCGCGGGAGTTTGGGCAACGTGTGCAGGTGCGCTTTGTGGAGCAGCAGCCTGTGCAGGTACGGAAACACTTCTGTTTTCCAGGTATGAAAGAATGTTTTCTTTGGTGATCCGGCCTTCAAGCCCTGTACCTTTGATTGACTGAAGTTCGGCTTCAGAAATATTTTCCTGTTGAGCGATACTTTTTACCAAAGGTGAAAGGTAAAGATCGCCTGAAAATTCGGTTTTATTTGAAGCTGAAAGCGGTTTTTCAAGCTCTTTTACTTCTTCATCACTTAGTTGCGGAATATCAGTCTGAACATCTTCAGCGGTCTTCGGCTCCTGCGGCTGATCGGCCACGGCACCACCTTCACCGGCGATCTCCATTATCGCAATGGCTTCACCAATCTTGGCTACCTCATCTTTCTGCTTCAGTATTTTTACGATTTTTCCGGAAACGGGTGTCGGAACATCGGAATCTACTTTATCGGTAGCAATTTCCACAACGGAATCATCTTCTTTCACCGTGTCGCCTTCCGCGTAGAGCCAACTGATAATCGTAGCTTCCATCACGCCCTCTCCCATTGAAGGAAGTATTAATTTATATTCTGCCATTTTGATAATTCGGTTTTGACAAAGATAAAATTTTTTGCCGATTAAAGAAATCTGAATTTATAAGGCGCTTTTCTGATATTCCTGCAAAAAGTAGCAGAGTAAAATTTGAGTGTAAACTTTACTTAAATTTGCCGCACAAAACAAAGAATCATGACTCCATTGTACATCGTCGCGCTGTTCCATTTTAAAGAAAACCACCTGGCCGAGGCACTCCAACTTCTTGAAAAACTCGCTATCACGACCCGCAAAGAAGACGGCTGTCTGCAGTACGACCTCGTAGAAGATTCCGAAAACAAAGGTGTTTTCTTCCTGATGGAACTTTGGGAAAGTGAAGCGCACCACCGTGAGCATAACGCTTCCGAGCATCTCGCAGAATTCCGTAAAGCTGCTGCACCACTCTTCGAAAGCAGCGCTGAAGTTTACCGCGGCGCCAAACTTTTTTAGATAATCTGCGCTTCGAAAACGTCGCAGAAATGCTTTTTGATCTTAATTTTAAGGTCTGAAATCTCGTCGTCGGAAAACGTGCGTTCAAGTTCGCGGCTGATGGATGTCACCGCTTTATCTCTGATCCCGCATGGAATGATGTATTCAAAATAGCGCAGGTCTGTATTCACATTCAGCCCGAAACCGTGCATCGTCACCCATTTCGAGGTCTTCACGCCCAATGCGCAGATTTTCCTTGCGTATGGTTTACCTACATCGAGCCATACGCCGGTTTCGCCTTCGCTGCGCATTCCTTTGATGCCATATTCGGCGAGAACGCGGATGATCACTTCTTCCAGATTGCGCATATACAGGAAAATATCCGACGAGAAATTATCCAGATCCAACACGGGATAGCCGATTAACTGCCCGAAACCGTGATATGTTATATCGCCGCCGCGGTTTGTTTTCACGAAAGTCGCGTTGATTTCTTTCAGTTTTTCGGCATTGGCCAGCATATTCTGCGCGTCGCCCGATTTCCCGATGGTGTACACATGCGGATGCTCGACAAAAAGGAGATAATTGGGCGTTTCCTGCTGAGCTTCTTCAGATTTGCTGCGGTTTTCAAGTTTCAAACCGATGATTTGCTGCATCAGTTTTTCCTGAAAAACGAACGCCGCTTCGTATTCCATCAGGCCGAGATCCTGAAACTGCAATAGTCGGTTTTGTTTTGCTGTCATTCTGCATTATTTTTTTTGGGGCAATCCCCTTGCCGGCGCCTGGCCAGCCGCGCGGGGCCGGGCTTTCCGTTGCAATCCCGCCGCGGCGGGGATTTCCACTTCAATCCCTATTGCGGGGATGCTTTCTTATAAGATTATTCGTCGCCAAAAATACAACTTTAATCTGCTATGCTATGTATAAATTCTGCCGACTTCCTCTTCCAGTCCTCTTCCTTAAGCAAAATATCGACGAACGCCGTCCCGATAATTCCGCCGGCTGACTTTTCGGTAACTTTTTGAAAACCTTCCTTATCCCTGATTCCGAATCCTATCATTACAGGGTTTTTGAGCTCCAGGCTGGCCAAACGGTTTAAGTAGTCTTCATTGTCGACTTTTTTGGCAAGATTTCCTGTTGTGGAAGAACTTGAAACCGCATACAGAAAACCCGAACTCAAAGAATCGAGGTATTTTATCCGATCATCTGAAGTCTCAGGTGTTACCAGAAAAATGAAATTAAGATTGTGCTGCTTTAAGATCTGCCTATAATTCTTTTCAAATTCCACGGCCGGAAGATCCGGAATGATGAGACCGGAAACGCCTGCGGCTGCACACTCGCGGCAAAAATTCTCAAATCCGAAACTGAGCACAGGATTGATATATCCCATTAAAATTATCGGGATTTTGATTTCAGATTCCACAGATTTCAGCTGTTCGAAAAGTTTGACGATCGTCATTCCGTTGCGTAGGGCGATCTCGTGCGCTTTTTGAATTACGGGTCCGTCAGCAACCGGATCAGAATATGGCATCCCGATCTCCACCATTTCTGCGCGCGAATTCTGGATGATTTTCAGAACTTCCGTGGTATCGTTCAGATTGGGAATTCCGGCGGTGAAATAAATATTGAGCTTTTTGCGCTGCCCGATGCTCGGTGTTGGGTTCTGGGTGTCGGAGGCTGGCCGCTGGATACTATTCTGGTCTGTCATAATTTTGTTGTTATTAAATATTCTTGAAAATGCTTGGGACCCGCGCCCCGGCCTGAGTGAAGCTCTTTTTACTTTTCTGGCTGAGCGTAGCCGAAGCCAGGAAAGTAAAAAAGCGGGAACGGAGGACGGAAAAAGGCGCCCAAATAATGCTATAAATGCTTAAGATAAGTTTCCATGTCTTTGTCTCCGCGCCCGCTGAGACACACCACCACCACATCATCCTTCTCAAATTTTTTCTTGCCCAAAACCGCCAGCGCATGCGCAGATTCCAGGGCCGGGATAATTCCCTCGAGCTTGGTGAGTTCCATCGCAGATTTCAGGGCTTCATCGTCGTTAATGGAGAAAAATTCGGCGCGTTTCTCTGTGAAAAGATGGGCGTGGAAAGGGCCGATGCCCGGATAATCCAGCCCCGCCGAAATGGAATGCGGCTCGATCACCTGACCGTCTTCGGTCTGCATCACCAGACTTTTGCTGCCGTGCAAAACGCCCAAGGTTCCCAGAAATGTGGTGGCCGCAGATTTGCCGGATTCTACGCCAAAACCGCCGGCTTCCGCGGCAATCAACTTGACGTTTTCTTCGTCTACAAAATGGTAGAAAGTGCCTGCGGCATTGCTTCCGCCACCCACGCAGGCGATCACGTAATCGGGATTTTCTGTGCCGATTTTTTCACTAAGCTGCCATTTGATCTCTTCGGAAATCACACTTTGAAAGCGCGCCACGAGATCGGGAAACGGATGCGGTCCTACTACACTCCCTATAATATAATGCGTCGTTGTGGAATTGTTGATCCAGTCGCGCAGGGCTTCGTTCACGGCATCTTTCAGCGTTTTGGATCCAGACGTTGCGGGAATCACAGTTGCGCCGAGCATTTTCATTCTCGCCACGTTGGGCGCCTGCCTTGCGATATCCACTTCGCCCATGTAGACGATGCATTCCAGACCAAGCAAAGCGCACGCTGTAGCGGTGGCTACGCCATGCTGGCCGGCGCCGGTTTCTGCGATAATACGGTGTTTCCCCAGTTTTTTGGCGAGCAGAGCCTGTCCGAGAGCGTTGTTGATTTTGTGCGCGCCCGTGTGATTCAGATCTTCTCTTTTGAGGAAGATTTGACTTTGATATTTTTCGCTTAAATTTTTTGCAAAATAAAGCGGCGTGGCGCGTCCGACGTAGTTTTTGAGCAAATGCCGAAACTCATCCTGAAATTCATCAGACTCGATGATGGTGAGATAATTATGCTCTAATTCTTCTATATTCGGGAAAAGCATTTCGGGAACGAAGGCGCCGCCAAATTCACCGTAATAACCGTTGTTATCGGGGTTTTTATAATTTTTCATAGAGTTGTTTTATTTTTTCGACGTCTTTTACACCGGGTTCAAATTCAAATTTGGAATTAATGTCGAGCGCAAAAGGTGAGTTTTTAATATTAGAGATATGGTGTGCGTTTTCGAGTGAGATTCCGCCGCTTAAAAAGTAGGGTTCTGCGATTTCCAGATCATTTAACATCTGCCAATCGAAAGTTGTTCCGGTGCCGCCGTATGCGTGTGAATCATTATCGAAAAGGAAATAATCTGCATGTGCTATTAAGTTTTGAATTTTAAATTTTAAAATTTCAAGATCAGTTCCTACTCTGAAAACTTTTATAACCTTTGTTTCTTTACTTAGTTTAATCCGCAGGTCCTCAATAAATTTCTCGTCCTCATCACCGTGAAGCTGGATCAAATTCAGTGAAGCTTTTTCAGCACTCTGTGCAATATTCTCAACCGTTTCGTTCACGAATACGCCCACTTTGCCGGGATGATCAATCCGCGAAATCTGATCTAAGCTTAGGTGATTTAAAACAAATCTTGGAGATTTTTCATAGAAAATGAACCCCAGAAAGTCAGTTTTCAACGAAATTAATTCCTGGATTTGATCAACATTTGTGAGACCGCATACTTTTACTTTCATGATCTAATGCGTGATATAAATTCGCTAAATTTTTCGCCGGGATTTTCATTTTTCATGAAATACTCACCCATCAGAAAACCGTCAAAACCTTTTTCTTTAAGGAACGTAAAATCGTCAACGCTGTAAATTCCGCTTTCTGCCACCGACAATGTGTCTTTTGGTAAAAGATTTTTTAAGTGCACGGAATGCTGCAGATCCACTTTGAAATCCTTCAGATTCCTGTTATTGATTCCAACGAAATCTATGTTTTTATTGAAATGCGAAAGTTCGTTTTCTGTATGTATCTCGAGTAAAACTTCCAAACCCAACGAATGGGCTAGCTCTGTGAATTCCTGTACCTGACTCACCGAAAGACAAGCAGCAATCAACAAAACGACATCTGCTCCGATAGATTTTGCTTCGTAAAACTGATACTCTTCGATCATGAAATCTTTCCGTAGAATCGGGATGCTAATTTCTTTCCTTATGCTTAAAATATCCTCAAAATTTCCACCGAAATATTTATAATCCGTTAAAACTGAAATTGCGCTGGCACCAAAATTTTGGTAGGATTTCGCAACTTGTAAAACCTCAGCCTTATTATTGATTACTCCTTTACTCGGAGATTTTCTTTTAAATTCCGCAATGACGCCCGTTTTCAAATTCAGATTTTCCTTTAACGAAACAGTTTCACGTCCAAAAAACTCCGACTTTTTCAGTTGCTGCAACGAAATTTTTGATTTTGAAAACTCAATTTCCTCCTTTTTCGTGACGATAATTTGATCCAAAATATTCATAATCTTATTCTAAAATATTCTTTAAAGACTGCAACGCCTTTCCGCTCTCTAAACTTTCTGTGGCCAATGCGAGGCAATCATTATAATCGCCATATTTGCCAGTATTTTTCAAGGCCATCGCCGCATTGGCGAGTACAACCGCGTTTTGTTCGGATGTTCCGTGGCCTTCCAAAACGTTTTTAAAGATTTTCGCGGCTTCCTGTATTGAATTTCCGCCGAAAATACTTTTTGCGCTGATGTTTTGAAAACCCAGTTCCTGCGCAGAAAAAATGTGCTCGCCGGATTTGTCGAAAATCTTGGTGTCTGCGGTAAGCGAAATTTCATCATATCCGTCCAGCGCGTACACGAGCAGAAAATCAGCCTGTTTTCTCTGCAGCAAATACTGATAGATGCGCGCAATTTCCAAGCTGTACACACCAATCATTGAAAATTTTGGTTTCGCAGGATTTACGATCGGACCCAAAATGTTGAAAAAAGTTCTTAATCCCAAACCTTTTCTCAGCGGTGCAACCGACCGCAAGGCCGGATGAAACAAGGGCGCATGCAGAAAACAGATATTTCCTTTTTCTAAATCTTTTTTTAAATCTTCGGACGTGGTTTTAAAATTATAGCCCAGTTCTTCGAGAACATTTGAAGAACCTGAAATTGTAGAAACACCGTAATTGCCGTGTTTCGCCACTTTGTGACCCGCACCGGCAACCACAAAACTTGCCAGCGTGGAAATATTGAAAGTGTCTTTTCCGTCACCGCCTGTACCCACGATATCGACCAGATCATAGGTTCCCAAATCTACCTGTACGGAAAGCCGCAGCAGCGCTTCCTGAAATCCTTCCATTTCCTCCAGCGTAATGCTGCGCATCAAAAAAACCGTGACAAAAGCGGTGACTTCGTTATCATTGAATTTGTTTTGTGCTATTTCGGTGAGAATGGCTTTGGCTTCCGCTTTAGAAAGCGTATTGTGATTGAATAAATATTGTAAAATCTGTTTCATTCTTATGAGTGTTGGTTCATTAATTTTAAATGTTTAATTTAAAATTAACCAGTGATAAAGTTTTCCAGAATCTGTTTGCCATGTGGTGTCAGGATGCTTTCCGGATGGTACTGAACGGCGTGTACGTCGTAAGTTTTGTGTTTCAGACTCATGATCATTCCGTTTTTATCGATGCTTGTTATTTCTAGCTCGTCCGGGAAATCCGCCGGATTTACGGCCCAGGAATGATACCTGCCGACTTCGAGTTCTTCCGGCAGATCCCGAAAGATCCGGTGCTCTTTTATCTGCGTGGATTCGGTGGCTACGCCGTGATAGATTTCGGAAAGGTTGATCAGACTTCCGCCGAAAGCTTCAGCAATGGCCTGCTGCCCCAGACAAACGCCGAGAATGGATTTTACAGGCGCATATTTTTTAATAACGTCCAGCAGAATTCCGGCTTCTTCGGGAATTCCCGGTCCGGGTGAAAGAATGATTTTATCATATTTTTTAATGTCTTCCAGCAAAATCTGGTCGTTGCGGAAAACATCAACTTTCTCCTTCGTAATCTGCTCAATCATCTGAACCAGATTGTAAGTAAAACTGTCGTAATTATCGAATACTAATATTTTCATCTTTATTTTTTAAAATTAAAAATGCTGCTTAAGAAAGTTTCTCAGCTTTAACAATGGCTTGCTTCAGTGCGCCGAGTTTGTTGTTCACTTCCTGAAGTTCACTTTCGGCATCGGATTTAGCCACTATTCCTGCACCGGCCTGATAATAAAGCGTATTGTTTTTACTTAAAAATGTCCGGATCATGATTGCCTGGTTGCAACTTCCGTCAAACCCCACGAAGCCGATGCAACCTCCATAGAAACTTCGTGAAGTTTTCTCATATTCGTCGATAAGCTGCATCGCGCGGTATTTCGGCGCACCACTTAAAGTTCCCTGCGGAAACGTGGTTGCGATCATTTCGTACGGATTTTGAGCTGCGGAAACTTCAGTTGTAACCTCAGAAACCATGTGAATGACATGCGAAAAAAACTGGATTTCCTTTAATTTCGAAACCTGCGTATTTTTTCCCAAAATACTTAGATCATTCCGCGCCAAATCGACAAGCATCGTATGTTCGGCATTTTCTTTCGCATCTTTTCTCAGTTCTTCCGCAGCTTTTAAATCATCTTCAATATTCCCGGTGCGCCGGAAAGTTCCTGCAATCGGGTGAATTATTGCTTTCTGGTCTTTGATAATCAACTGACTTTCAGGGCTGGAACCCATTAATTTATAATCTCCGTAATCGAAGAAAAATAAGTAGGGCGACGGATTGATGTTTCGCAGAGCACGGTAAACATTGAATTCATCTCCCACAAACTGCTGCTGAAACCGGCGGCTCAGCACCAACTGAAAAACATCGCCACGGTAAGAATGCTTTTTTGCTGTTTGGACGGCCGACAAATATTCGTCGTCTGTCAGATTGGATTCCTCACAGCCGACTTTTTCGAACGGGAAAACGGGTGCGTTTTTTTGCTGAATCAGGTTTTCTATCGTTGAAAATTCGGATTTTAAACCATCAATTTTGTTTTCGATCAGAAACATTTCGTCGTTGTGATGATTGATCGCAATCACGTACTCGTACAAACGGTAACGCAGAAGCGGAATTTTATTTTCGCCGGTTTTTTCACGAAATTTTATATCCTCAAAAAACGGAATCGCGTCGTAGGAAGTGTAGCCAAAAAATCCCTGCGCGGATTTTCCAAGCGGCAGATTGGGCTCTTCACACTCAAAAACATTTGAAAAATTCTGTAGTAAATCTGTGAGTTTTTCGTTCTCTATACTTATTTTTTCAGCACTTTGCAGCGGAAACTTTATCTCAGCTTCATCATAATTTCTTATTTCGATACCGGCGATTGCATTCACCGCGATAAACGAAAAATTATTGCTGGTATTCTGGTTTCCGGCACTTTCAAGCAGAATGGTATCACGGAACTGATCGCGCAGTCTGAGGTAAATTCCGATCGGCGTGAAAAGGTCGCTCAGTGCGGTTTTTACTGTGGTTTTCAGCTTTATTTTTTGATTGAATGTCATGCAGATTTTCGTTTTTGGATATAAAAAAAGACTTTAACGCAATGTCAAAGTCTTCTTATTATTTTGATAAAATATATTTTTTTTACACAAAAGAACAGTGCTCAAGACTTTGAAAGTTTTGAGGCCACCACCAATTTGTATTGTTTACCGGTTTCATTGGGACAAATATAGAAAAGATTTAGAAATGTTCACTTTTTTTTAATTAAAATTTTAAAATTATAATCAATACTTTAGCTTTAAAATTTAAACAAAATGAAAAAACTAATGTTATCAGCATTCGCAGCGGGACTTATATTAGCTGCATGCAGCAAGAAAGAAACCGCCGAAGAATCAAACACGATGCTGCAGGAGCCGGCACAAAGTACGGTTTCAGATTCGTCAACAATTGTTCAGGATTCGCCTACGAAAGCTTATGGTAACGGTTCGCCTGAAGCTCCGGACTCGGTTTCAATCGATCCACAAACTGACGGTAAGTAATACACTAACGCGTCTTTGTATTAAAAAATTTATAAAGCAGCTATAGCGCTGCTTTTTTGGTGATCAGAAACGGATGTATTTAGCGGAATTTGTGTAAATTTGCAGCCTTAAAAACTTACGAATAATGCAGTTATCAGAACAGGAAATCATCAGAAGAGAAAAGCTACAAACCCTGCAGAAAATGGGTATAGATGCATTTCCGGCTGAGGA
>JAEZYN010000072.1 GCA_023419095.1 Bacteroidota bacterium
GTAGAAGGACTGATTCACGTATCTGAAATGTCTTGGTCGACTCACTTGAGAAGCGCTGGAGATTTCGTAAAAGTAGGTGATGAAGTAGAAGCTGAGGTTCTGACTTTAGACAGAGAAGACAGAAAAATCTCTCTAGGTATGAAGCAGCTTAACGAAGATCCATGGTCTAACATTGAGTCTAAATACCCGGTAGGTTCTGAGCATACAGGTACTGTAAGAAACTTCACAAACTTTGGTGTATTCGTAGAACTGGAAGAAGGTATTGACGGACTAATCTATATCTCTGATCTTTCATGGACTAAGAAAATCAAGCATCCATCTGAATTCTGCAACGTAGGCGACAAGCTGAAAGTAGTAGTGTTGGAATTGGATACAGCTGCAAGAAGACTTTCATTAGGTCACAAACAACTTCTTGAGAATCCTTGGGATAAGTTTGAAACTAAATATGCTGAAGGAACTGTACACACAGGAAAAACAACTGAAGTTTTCGATAAAGGAGCTCAGGTTCAGTTTGAAGATACAGAAGTTGAAGCTTTCTGCCCATCAAGATTATTAGAGAAGGAAGACGGATCTAAGATCAAAAAAGGTGAAGAAGCTCAGTTCAAAGTGATCGAATTCAACAAGGAATTCAAGAGAGTAGTAGTGTCTCACACTGCCACCTTCAGAGACGAAGAAAGAAAGAATGTAAAAGATAACTCATCTTCACGTTCTTCAATGTCTTCATCAGGAAACGAAGAGAAATCTACTTTAGGAGATCTTGACGTTCTTGCAGAACTTAAAAAGAAAATGGAAGGTAACTAAACCTTTTCTATCTTATTAAAATGACGCCTCCGCAACCGGAGGCGTTTTTTTGTAAAAAAAGGTGAATGCATATCTATATTTTTTATAAATTCGGTGCCTAATAATCAATATATATGAAAAACAGAAATTTACCTTTGAAAATTGCGGCAGTTTGCCTGATGTTCTCATTCGGTAGTGCGTCTGCCCAGGATTTCCAGTCCATCATCAAGCAGCACATGTCATCGAAGAATACATTCATGAAGGCTGACCTCAATAATTTTGAAATTATCGCACAGGATTTTTCGAAATCGATGAATGCTGATGTTATTAAAGTTCAGCAATCCTACAACGGCATACCCGTTTACAACGCCTTGGCGACAGCACTTGTAAAAGACAGCAAAATAAATTATTTCACAGATAATTTTGCCAAAAATTACGGTCAGGTTTCTCAGCCATCCACAGCACGCGCCGAGAAATCCATTTTTCAGAACGTGGCGCAGACGCTGAACCTCAAAAACAGCGCTGATTACAAGCTGATCAGTATAAAGGATGCAGATTTGGATGTGCCGTTCGTAAAAACAAGAATGGTTTACTTCCTTACTTCAAATAATGACCTGAAGCTTTGCCATGAGTTTGTTTTTGAAGAAAAAGGGACTTCAAATTACTGGGATATCTTAGCTGACGCTGCGACCGGAGAAATATTAAATAAAGAAAATCTTACCGTGTCGTGTACATTCAAACATGATGCTTACCACCACGATTATTCTGCACACACACCGGAAGGTTTCTCCAGCGATTTCTCAAATTCAGCAAAAGCAGAAGCTAAGGCTGCTGCTCCGTTGAATGCCAGCTATCGGGTATTCCCACTTCCGGTAGAAAGTCCAAGTCACGGGGGACGACAGTTGGTTTCAAATCCTTGGTTTACAGATGCTTCACCTGAAGGTTGGCACACAATTCCGGGCGGAACTTACACCGGAACTTACACCACAACCCGCGGTAACAATGTAATGGCATATGAAGATAAAGCCAACAACAATGCACCGGGCGCTTATGCCGATGGTGGTGCAAGCCGCGTTTTCGATTTTCCGTTTACGGTAAATGATACAGCAGGTAACATGAATGCAGCTATCACGAACCTTTTCTATGTAAGTAACAAGATTCACGATATTTTCTATCGTCTCGGTTTCACAGAGACTGCCCGTAACTTCCAGGCCTGGAACTTCGGTAAAGGCGGCTCGCAAAATGATTATGTACAGGCAGAATCGCAGGATGGCGGCGGTACAAACAATGCGAATTTCTCCACGCCGGGTGACGGTAGCCGTCCGAGAATGCAGATGTATCTTTGGGATCCGTCTGTGATCGAGCGTGTGTACTACAATTCACCTCCGGAAGCGGTGGGCCGCGTTGTGCAGAATTATATTTCTACCACATTCGGACCTGCGCTCACTGCAACGGGCGTTACAGCTGATGTGAAGCTTTCTCCGGTACTCGATGCATGTACTGCTTTGCCGGCGGGATCGCTTACAGGTCTTATCGGATTGGTGGAAAGAGGAAGCTGCGATTTCGTTGTTAAGGTGAAAAATGCGCAGAATGCCGGGGCGGTTGCTGCCATTATTTACAGTTTGCCAACTTCTACGCCTACGTCAGGTATGGCGGGTGTAGATCCTACCATTACCATTCCTTCAGTTCTGATAGAAAATTCCGAAGGTGTTTACATGAAAGGTTTGCTTCAGGCTTCCACTCCGGTCAATGTTACGCTTAAATATGATCCGCTTTTGCAGAAAACACGTGACGGAAGTTTTGATAACGGAATCGTGATTCACGAATACGGCCACGGAATTTCTACAAGACTTGTAGGGCAACTAAGTTCTTCGATCAACAAAGAACAGATGGGCGAAGGCTGGTCAGACTTCTTTGCTTTAATGCTTACAAACCGTCCGGGAGATGATGTTTCTGTTCCGCGTGGAATCGGGACTTATGCTTCTACAGAGCCAATTACCGGTCTCGGTATTCGTCCGGCACAGTATTCACCAGACTTCGGAATCAACAATTATGAATACGGTGATACCAACGGGATGGAGTATACCAATACTTCCGGCGTTTTAGTTCCAGATGTACACTCTATCGGGTTTGTTTGGGCTACAATGCTTTGGGATCTGCACTGGAAGTATGTTGAAAAGTACGGTTATGCTTCAGATGTGATGGCCTATCCAGAAAGCGGAAGTGCCAGAGTTCTTCAGCTTGTAGTTGATGCATTGAAGTTGACACCTACAAATCCAGGATTTATCCAGGGTAGAAATGCAATATTAGCTGCTGAAGAAGCTACAACCAACAAACAGGACAAATGCTTGATATGGAGTGTTTTTGCCAGAAGAGGTCTTGGTGTAAATGCTTCGGCAGGTTCTGCAACTAACATTAATGATCAGGTAGGTGACTATACAGAACCAACGCCGGATCCGGCATGTACAACACTTGCAACAGGTAATGTGGATGCGGGCCGCGGAATTACGATATATCCGAACCCAGCTAAGAATGAGTTCCGCCTGCACACATCGAAAAACATTACAGGTAAAGTAATTGTTCAGATCTATGATGCTACAGGTAAATTAGTTACAAGCCAGAAAGTATCCGCTACAGAAGCAATTAATACGCAGTCGTTGCCAAATGGTGTCTATGTTGTGAAAGCTTCAGGTGTGGGTGTAGACTATTCCTCAAAACTGATTATCAGAAAATAAATCTGACACAAACAGGTATATTTAACCGCCCGGCTTTTGCAGGGCGGTTTTTTTTGTTGTTAAAAAGCAGCATACTGTTTTCAATTTACGAATAAACTGGAACCGATTAAAATTTACTAATTTCGCTCTATACAGCATGTGCCCTCATAATTTTTTGCGTGTACATATGTTTGAAAAATAGATTCCACCAAAAAACCCATCAAACAAATCTGATGGGTTTTTAATTATTATGAACAGGTCCGAATTACTTCTTGTAAGCCGCGTCCTTGATTCTCGCTCTTTTACCTCTAAGGTTACGGAAGTAGTAGATTCTCGCTCTTCTAACTCTACCTCTTCTGTCAACTTCAATTTTCTGAAGCGCAGGCATGTTGATCGGGAAAACTCTTTCCACACCCACATCACCACTCATTTTTCTGATGGTAAATGTCTTGGTAAGTCCGGTACCTCTCAGCTGAATTACAGTTCCTTTAAAGAACTGAGTTCGTGTTTTAGCACCTTCCTTAATTTCGTAATACACAGTGATGGTGTCACCGGCCTTGAATTCTGGGAATTCTTTCTTAGCGATGTACTTGTCTTGTACGTACTTTAATAAATCCATTTTTATATAAAAAAATTTTTGTCAAGCTAAGCAACATTCACGTCCTTCGTCAGAGGTTGATTAACAGGCTGCAAAAATAGCACAATTATCCTTTACAGCCAAGACCTTATCCAAAATAATTTCACTTTTCCAATCACCAGACTGACCACTAAAAGCTAACCCACTAAACCACTAAACCACTCACACGCTCCGCCACTCAATTTGGGCGTGTCCCTTCACTCGCTCATTCCGCCCGCCTGCGGCGGGCTTCATTCCCTCGTTCGGGTCGGGCTGTCCGCTATATCTTTTTTTGTTGCGCGGCTTTGCCGCCGCTCAACAAAAAAAGGATGCCGCTTCCATCCCTCACGCAGGTTCGTGCTGAAATCCAGCCTATTGCAACAACCGCTAAATTTCAAAAATAAATCCTAAATTTAGTAACGAAAAATTTACAGAAAATTATGATCGATAAAAGAGTAAAAAACGCCCGCGAAGCCATTGAAGGCATTTCCGACGGCATGACGCTTATAATCGGAGGCTTCGGGCTCTGCGGAATCCCGGAAAATACCATCAGTGCTCTTGTAGAAAGCAATGTTTCGAACCTGACCTGCATTTCGAATAATGCCGGCGTTGACGATTTCGGACTGGGCTTACTGCTTCAGAAAAAGCAGATCAAAAAGATGATTTCCTCCTATGTGGGTGAGAACGCCGAATTTGAAAGACAGATGCTTTCCGGCGAACTCGAAGTCGAGCTTACTCCACAGGGAACATTGGCCGAAAAATGCCGCGCGGCGCAACACGGTATTCCCGCCTTCTACACGCCTGCCGGTTACGGAACCGAAGTCGCCGAAGGCAAGGAAACCAAAGAGTTCCACGGCAAAATGCACATCCTTGAGCATGCTTTCGAAGCCAATTTCTCGATCGTAAAAGCCTGGAAAGGCGACCACGCAGGCAACTTAATCTTTAAAGGAACCGCACGAAACTTTAATGCGCCAATGGCAGGCGCTGGAAAAATCACAATCGCGGAAGTAGAAGAGCTCGTTGAGCCGGGCGAATTGGATCCAAACCAGATTCATATTCCCGGAATCATGGTTCAGCGTATCTTCCAGGGCGAAAAATTTGAGAAAAGAATTGAGCAGCGAACTGTTCGCAAACGTGCGTGAAATTAAAAATTGCACGATTTTCAAAAAAGTGAAATTCCACTTTCGAAATCATCCAGTCCTCAAACTCTTACATTCTCAAATTTCCAAATTCTCACATTTTCAAATTAATTGTATGTTGACAAAAGAACAAATTGCCCAAAGAATATCAAAAGAAGTAAAAGACCGTTACTACGTAAACCTCGGCATCGGCATCCCGACACTGGTCGCAAATTATGTACCTCAGGACATTTCCGTTGAATTTCAAAGTGAAAACGGCGTCTTGGGAATGGGTCCGTTTCCGTTTGAAGGCGAAGAAGATCCCGATTTGATCAATGCCGGTAAACAGACCATCACCACCTTGCCGGGTGCGTCATTTTTCGATTCTGCCTTCAGTTTCGGAATGATCAGAAGCCAGAAAGTTGATCTTACTATCCTTGGTGCCATGGAAGTTTCAGAAAACGGCGATATCGCCAACTGGAAAATTCCGGGTAAAATGGTGAAAGGAATGGGCGGCGCGATGGATTTGGTAGCGTCTGCGGAAAATATTATTGTCGCCATGATGCACGTTAACAAAGCCGGCGAAAGCAAGATTCTGAAGAAATGCACTTTGCCGCTCACGGGTGTTGGATGCGTCAAAAAAGTAGTCACAGAACTTGCGGTGCTCGAAGTTACTGCTGACGGATTCCGGCTTTTGGAGCGCGCGCCCGGGGTTACGGTAGAAGATATTATTAAAGCCACCGAAGCCGAACTCATCGTCGAAGGAGAGATTCCCGAAATGCAGTTTTAAGCTATTTTCATTTTTACGACCAAAACCATGTCAAACTTTAAGATTCAAAAAAATCCTTTTGTTGTACCCACCTCGGACGGAAAACTGATTGAGGAAATCTGGGGAAACTCCACCGGGAATCCTGAAATTTCGATCGCGCATATGGTAGCACCGCCAAACTGGAGCGAACCTTACCAGAAGCCTGAATTTGATGAATTTACATACATCATAGGTGGCAAAAAACAGTTTGAGATTGACGGTGAAACTGTAATATTAAATGCCGGCGAAAGCATCCTAATCAGCAAAGGCGCACACATCCGCTACAGCAACCCTTTTCCCGAACCCTGCGACTACATTTCCATTTGTCTGCCGGCTTTTTCTATCGATTTGGTCAACCGTGAGAAATAGCTGCCGGCTTTTTTCTTTCAAAAAATATACTCAAAAGCGTGAATATCAGCAGTATATGAAGGTAGTAAGCGTTCTGCACCAGTTCCAGGTAGTTCATCTTAAAGTTGCTCAGCGAAATCAGGATCAAAATCTGCGCGCCATAAGGTATAAGTCCCTGGATGTAGCACGAGAAAATATCGAGTACTGATGCACTTTGCTGTGGCCGCAAACCGTATTTGTCACTTATTTCTTTCGCTATCTTTCCGGAAATGATGATGGAAATGGTGTTATTGGCCACACAGAGATTCGCGGCGGAAACCAAACCTCCAATCCCGAGCAGTGCGGTTTTCTTTGAGCTGATGATCCGGCTGATATTTTTCAGCAGATACGCGATGCCGCCTGCTTTTTCTACGAGTGCTGCCAAGCCGCCCGTGAGAAGGGAGAGCAAAAATATTTCCGTCATACCCGTGAAGCCTTCATATGTTTTTTTGGCAAAGCCAATGAAATCAAAACTACCGAATCCAAATCCCAGCATTCCCGCGAAAATTAAGCCTGCGAAAAGCACGACGAATACATTCAGGCCCAACAGCGAAAGCACAACGACCAAAATATAAGGCAGTATCAGTAGTAAATTGAAATCTTTGAATTCCTGCGCTGGCGCCGCCGATTCCTGTGTAAAACCTATGGCAATAAGGATGATAACCGCGATGAACGCGGCAGGCAGTGCAATTTTCGAATTATAGCGGAACTTATTTTTCATTTGGCAACCTAAACTTTGGGTGGCGGCGATGGTGGTATCAGAAATCAGTGACAGATTATCACCGAACATCGCGCCGGCCAGCAAACAAGCACCGATGAGTCCGAGCGGCGAACCGCTTTTTTCAGCCAGGGCAATTACGATTGGACCTAATGTCACGATAGAACCTACTGATGTCCCGGCCGCAAATGAAAGAAACGAGGCAATGATGAAAACTCCGACGGGGAAGTAGGCCGGCGAAATATAGTTGAGACCCAGATTCACGATGGAATTTACGCTGCCTGTAGCTTCCGTCACGGTCGCAAAAGCACCTGCCAGCAGGTAAATGATGCACATCGTGAGTATTTTTCCGTCGCCGCAGCCTTTCAGGAAGGTGTCCGTCTTTTCGTTAATTGTGCCTTTAAGTAAGATGAATGCGGCCGTTATTCCAATCACTGCTGCGACGGGTGAGGGCAAAGCATAGAAATCATCATAATAAATTCCAAAGCCCAAAAAGACAGCAACAAATATCAGTAGCGGCCAAATTGCGACTGCCTGTGAATTAATTTTTTTCATTTTGCAATATTACGCCTCAAAACCGGAAAAAGTTGACCGCAAACAGGAATTCTGATCTGCAAATAGTAGAAACAATTATTCCTTTAATTATTCAGCACAGTGATTTTTGTATGCTTTTTATTGCCTTTGCTGGATTTTAATTTTCCGCTGCTGTACTCGTAGAAACTGTCGTAATATTTAATATCACTGCCTTTTCTCAAGGCGTTCGGGTCCTCATAATCAATTTCGGAGTCCAGTGTATAAGTGGACCATCCGGAGTTCGGGCTTACATTTTTTTCATTCGGCGTTGTGATGTTCAGTAGAGTGCCGTCGGTGCTTAGCAGAACGTTCGTGTCGTTGATCTATATATTTAATATTGCGGACTGTCCCTGATTGAGAAGGACTATTTCATTGATTTTTTGCGCACTGACATTTACTAAAGCTATTAACGCAAATACTACACAGGCTCTTATCTTCGTTTATATATTATTAAAATTAAACTCCTGAAATTTATATTGGCTATCTTCGAATCTTCCATGAATATGGTGAATTCCGTTGCTTAAAATGATTTCTTCAGCACCGATCACCGAATTGTAACGCGCGCTCTGCTCGAAAGTCTGTTGAGTCAGTTTAATGTTGGGCGCCTTACATTCAACCAAAATCTTTGCGTGTGTCTTTTCAGTAACCAGCAGATCAATTCTCTTCGTAGTCCCGTTCAGCACAAGTTTTTTTTCAAGGATTAGGGAAGAGCGGTTTCGGCGTTTTATGAAGTGGAAATAGTGCACCCAGTGCTGCCTTACCCACTCCTCGGGCGTGAGGATAAGCCAGGTTTTGCGCACAAGGTCATAAATAAAAAACTTATCTTTGTCGCTCCTGATTTTAAAGTCAAAAGTATCCTCAAAATTCAGTTTCGGAACTTGCATTTATGAAAGAGTTAGATTCAATCCTCAAAAATATTAAAAATAAGGAGCTGCTGCCAATCTATTTTTTTCACGGCGAGGAACCGTACTTTATCGATGTCGCTTTGAAATCTTTCGAAAATGATGTGTTGACTGAAGATGAAAAAGCCTTTAACCAGACAGTGGTTTACGGCAAAGATACCACCTTCAGCGATGTTCTTTCACTTGCGCGCCAGTTCCCGATGATGGGTGACCGACAGGTTATCATACTGAAAGAAGCGCAGGAAATTAAGCTGACTGAAAAAGAAAGTGAAGCCTTGAAAGTTTACGTGCAGGATCCGGTACCTTCCACACTTTTGGTGATCGCCTATAAATACAAGAAGATTGACGCGAGAAAAGCTTTTGCCAAGACACTTTCGAAGAACAAAATGCTTTTTCTGAGTGAAAAAATGAAAGACTATACCGTACCGAAATGGATCGAGCAGGAAATAAAAAGCCGCAAGCTGAATGCAAAACCGAATATTTCTGCTTTACTGTCAGAATATTTGGGCACTGATCTTTCACGGATTGCAAATGAGTTGAACAAACTCAAAATGATCCTAAAGGAAAATGATGTTCTCGACGAAAAAGTCATAGAAACCCACATCGGGATCAGCAAGGATTTTAATATTTTTGAACTTACAAAAGCGCTTGCGAACCGTGATGAAGCGAAAGCAATGCGAGTTGCGTACTATTTGGGTAAAAGCCCCAAGCAGAACTCGTTTGAGATGATGATGGGCTCTCTTTACAGTTTTTTCTCAAATCTTATCATTTACCATACGATGGCCGGTCAAAATCCCAGTGCTATTCAGGATGAGCTCCGGTTAAACTATTATCAGGTGCAGGACATGACGGCGGCTGTGCGGAATTATTGCTTAAAACATGCCACGAGGATTATCTCTATTCTGCGTGAATTCGATCTTAAACGTAAAGGTTTGGGCGCCGTGAATATGAACGAAACTGAGCTGATGACTGAAATGACGTATAAAATTTTAAATGTGGCTCAGCTTAAAGTGAAAGTGTGATGTTAAAAAATTTAATTTTGCACCAGCCAAAACCAATGAATTAAATAATTTCAATAATGGAACAAAATATCTTAGACTGTATAATCGTAGGCTCCGGCCCGTCTGGCTTCACAGCCGCCATCTATGCTGCGCGAGCAGACCTTAAACCTGAACTGTATACAGGCCTCGAACCCGGCGGACAGTTGACAACAACTACCGAAGTTGACAATTTTCCGGGCTATCCGGACGGCGTTACAGGTCCGCAGATGATGATCGACCTGCAGAAGCAGGCCGAGCGCTTCGATACCAAAGTGCATTATGAAATGATCACGAAAACCGAGTTTTCCACTGAAAAAGGTGGTATTCATAAACTCTGGGCAGGCAATAAAGAGATTTTGGCTAAGTCTGTCATCATCTCCACAGGTGCCACCGCGAAGTATCTCGGTCTGGACGACGAGAAAAAATATGCTGGTGGTGGTGTTTCAGCATGTGCAACCTGCGACGGATTTTTCTATAAAGGCAAGGATGTTATCGTGGTTGGTGCCGGAGATACGGCAGCCGAAGAGGCAACTTATCTTGCCAAACTTACCAATAAAGTGACGATGCTGGTCCGAAAAGATGAGTTCCGCGCTTCAAAAGCGATGGTGCACCGCGTGAACAGTACGCCCAACATTGAGGTGAAGTTTAACCATGAACTTATAGCCATCGAAGGTGAAAACGCGTTGGTTGAAAGAGCTGTTGTGATCAATAATCAAACGCAGGAGACGTCCAAGATCGATGTTCACGGCATATTCATTGCGATTGGTCATAAACCGAATACCGATATTTTCGCCGGACAGATCAATCTGGATGAAAACGGTTATATTAAAACCATTCCGGGTTCCACGCTGACTAATTTGCCAGGGGTTTTCGCGGCCGGCGACGTTCAGGATCATATTTACCGTCAGGCGATCACAGCGGCGGGAAGCGGCTGTATGGCTGCGATGGACGCTGAAAAATACCTGGCCGAACTGTCTTAATCCGCAGGCTGTTGCACTGCTATTTTTAAACTTACATAAAACCAAACTTGTGAGAAGCCTGTTTTTTGTCTTTATCGGAGGTGGCGTGGGCAGCGTTTTACGTTACCAGCTATCCGTGCAGACGCAGAAGTGGTGGATGGTTAAGACATTTCCGCTCGGCACTTTTCTGGCGAATCTGCTTGGTTGTTTTTTAATAGCAGTGCTGGTTTCAATGCTTGTAAAAAGTGACGGCGATCTAAAGTTGATGCTGGTCACCGGTTTTTGTGGTGGTTTCACTACTTTTTCAGCGTTTTCGGCAGAAAGTGTGTCGCTGTGGCAATCTGGGCAATATTTTATCTTTGGGCTTTACGTAATTTTAAGCGTAACAGTGGGACTTGCGGCCGTATGGCTTGGCCAGTATGCAGTAAAACTGTAATTTTCTGTATTGAGAATTAAGACATTAAGATAAAATTAAAAAAATAGTTTGGTGTGTATATAAAACCTTATTATATTTGCACCACTGAAAACGGGAAACCGTTATCAAAGGAGGAATGGCAGAGTGGTCGATTGCGGCAGTCTTGAAAACTGTTGACTGTAACAGGTCCCGGGGTTCGAATCCCTGTTCCTCCGCTCAAATTGAAAACCTACTGAATTATCAGTAGGTTTTTTCTTTTAATCTGTTTCTTATTCCGCGTTCTACCCACAAATTAATAAAACCGTAGATAGCGTTAACTGCAGGTCGCGAATTTTGTGTTTAAATGTTCCATTACTGTAACATATGCAAGTTTATGCCTGGATATATCGCTTGCAAATAACCCTTTACCCTAATCATGAAGCATTAGTTTGTGCTCACATGAACGGCCGCATGATATCGTGTAGTACGGAATTGAGGTGATTACAGATATAATCTTCCTCCTCCTGCACGCTTATTGCGAGCAGGGTAGCCGCACGGTAGTTATTCAGGTTGATCGCCAAATGCGCAAGGGCGCCGTACGACGCTATTTTATAGTGCGCGAGTTTCTGCGATATGAGGATTAGTGCGATTTCCCAGTTAGACTGGTCGGCATAGAAAATCTGTAAATGCTTATTCGCTTGACTCAGGATGGCCAGAGCAGATTCGCAGCTGCGGAGTTCCACAGGGAAATTGGTCATTAAAAAAATTTTATTCAGACGCTCGCGGTGGTTTTGCTGAATTTGGTAGTGGCTTGTTAAGATCTTACGTAGCTCCGGGGAAATTACTCTGCGTTTTACTTTAGCGTATGCCTTGTCG
>JAEZYN010000104.1 GCA_023419095.1 Bacteroidota bacterium
TGGTAAAGCTGAATGAGGTGACTAAAGAAATACCCGCAAGTGTTTTTGCCAAATTAGAATCCTACAATCCCGGCCACTCCACCAAAGACCGAATAGCGATCCACATCATAAATGCGGCTGAAAGAAAGGGCCTGCTGAAACCCGGATCTACCGTGGTGGAGACTACTTCGGGCAACACCGGTTTCTCCGTTGCGATGGTTTGTATTATTAAAGGTTACAAATGTATCCTTGCCGTAAGCGATAAAACAAAAAAAGAAAAGATTTCCTATCTGAAAGCACTGGGCGCTACCGTTTACGTTTGCCCGGCAAATGTTCCCGCTGATGATCCGCGTTCATACTATGAAGTGGCGCGCAGGATCGCAGAAGAAACGCCGGATTCCATATACATCAATCAGTATTTTAACGAACTGAATATTGATGCGCATTTTCAGACCACGGGTCCCGAAATTTGGGAGCAAACTGCCGGTAAGATTACACATCTGATCGCCTGCACCGGAACCGGTGGTACACTTTCTGGTTCAGCCAAATTTTTAAAAGAAAAAAATCCGGATATCAAGATCATCGGTGTGGACGCATCAGGCTCAATCTTGAAAACCTACCATGAAACCGGTGAAATAAACAAAGGCGACATTCATCCGTACCAGATTGAGGGCATGGGTAAAAATCTGATTCCTTCTGCGCTTCTTTTCGATAAGGTAGATGAATTCGTGCGGGTGAATGACGAAATGGCTGCGTACAGAACACGTGAAATTGCACTGAAGGAAGCAATTATGGGCGGATACACAACCGGTGCGGTTGTTCAGGGACTGCTGCAATACTCTTCTGCTAACCCATTCAAAGAAGATGATGTAGTAGTTGCAATCTTTCCCGATCACGGTTCGCGCTATATCACGAAAGTGTACAGCGATGAATGGATGCAGGAGCAGGGTTTTGTGAATAATGGCGTACACAGTTACGAGTCACTTTATAAAACAGAGCACGTCAAATAAAATAAGTGATAAAACTCATATCCGCGGCTTTTTGCAATTGGCAAAAAGCCTTTTTTATGTTTGAAATCATTAACTTTGCCGTTACCATATATTATAAACATTTAATTACATAATGACAGATATTTTTGAACGGTTGAGACAGAACCCAGGACCACTGGGGCAGTTTGCGGATTATGCTGAAGGTTACTTTGTATTTCCTAAACTTGAAGGACCTATCGGTCCGCGTATGAAATTTCAGGGCCGCGAAGTGGTTTTCTGGAGTGCGAACGACTATCTGGGTCTTTGCAATCATCCTGAAGTTCTGGAAGCAGACGCAAAAGCCGCGGCAGAATTCGGAATGTTCTATCCGATGGGCGCACGTGCCATGTCCGGCGAAACTGCTCAGCATCAGCAGCTCGAAAACGAGTTGGCGGAATTTGTTCAGAAAGAGTCTGCCTATCTGTTGAATTTTGGCTATCAGGGTATGGTTTCTACGATCGACGCTCTGGTTTCACGCCATGACGTGATTGTTTATGACGCTGATTCACACGCGTGTATCGTGGATGGTGTACGTCTGCACATGGGCAAAAGTTTTACATTTAAACATAATGATATCGCGAGCCTTGAAAAAAACCTGGCGCGTGCGACGAAGGTGGCGGAAGAAAACGGCGGCGGAATACTCGTGATTACAGAAGGCGTTTTCGGGATGCGCGGGATGCAGGGGAAAATTAAGGAAATATGTGATCTGAAATCAAAGTTCAATTTCCGTCTTTTGGTGGATGATGCGCATGGTTTCGGAACCTTGGGAAAAACAGGCGCGGGCGCTGGTGAAGAACAGGGATGCCAGGATCAGATCGACATCTATTTTTCTACGTTTGCAAAGTCAATGGCAGGTTTTGGTGCGTTTATCGCCGGTGACCAGGAAATCATCAGAATTTTGAAGTACAATCTGCGTTCGCAGGTTTTCGCGAAATCACTTACAATGCCGATGGTAATAGGAGGTCTTAAAAGACTCGAATTATTGCGCTCACGTCCGGAAATCAAAGCTAAACTTTGGGAAAATGTACGTAAACTGCAGAAAGGACTTTCGGAAAGAGGATTCAACCTTGGCAATACAAACACATGCGTGACGCCGGTAATGATGCAGGGTTCCACGGTGGAAGCTACACTTTTAGTTAAAGATTTAAGAGAAAATTATGGTATCTTCACCTCCGTTGTAATTTATCCTGTGATCCCGAAAGGTATGATACTTTTAAGACTGATCCCTACTGCATCGCACACAGACTCCGAGATCAATGAAACCCTGGATGCTTTCGATGCAATTCACGATAAGCTGACTTCCGGTTTCTACAGAGAGCAGGAGCAGAAACTTTTGGAAGAAAAAAACCTTCATTTTAAGAATTCGTAGAATTTTCAAACTGTTATTATTAAATATAAACCGCTTGAAATTCAGGCGGTTTTTTTTAGGTTTAAAGTCGACCATTTTATTTAGCTCAATTTAAAGATTTAAAAATATAAACACATGAAAGAAATTATTATCACCAAACAGGATTCTACCCGTATCCATAAATCAATTATGGATGCGAAAAAGAACAACAGCATAAAAAAAGAAGATGCAGAAAGACTGCTGCGGGAGCTGCATGCTGCCAGAATTGTTGAATCCGCAGATATTCCGGCGGATGTGGTAACGATGAACTCCGTGGTGAAAATCCATTTTCAGAATAATAAAACCGAGACCGAATTTAAAATTGTGTATCCTGAGCAGGCCAACATTAAAGAGAAGAAGATATCAATCTTTTCTCCGGTTGCCGCCGCCCTTATCGGCTACCGCGTGAAAGATGAAATCGACTGGATAGTGCCTTCCGGGATGACAAAGATCATCATCGATGAAATCATCTATCAACCCGAAGCCGCTGGCGATTTTGACCTTTAACGGTTTCCTAATTGGGACAAATCAAAAATCCGCCCTGGCTCAGCCAGTGGCGGATTTTTATCGTATATATTGATGTGTTTTTTGGGCTACTAATTCTTCAGCAAAAATACAAGAGTGATAAGATTTATTTTTGCCCAAGTTTGCCCATTTTTAGGAAAGTATTACCTTAGCGAAAATTAGAAAAAACATATGGTTCAGGAGCTGAGACGCGAGTTTGAAGAAATCTATTTCAGCACGGTATCTACCACGAAAGGGCTTGAAGCTTTGGCCGTAAACATCGGCATTTCAAAGAATTCCATGCGCCGTTTTCTGGGGAAAATTCAGGATAATACGAAGCTGAGGGATTCCACTTTGAGTTTGATTGCGCAAAGGCTGGGATATAAAGATTACCGTGATTTTTGCAACAGCGTAGGCCGCGAAAAATACAAACTCGATTTTGAATTGCTCGATATTTATTACGGAATTGTCAAAGGTCAGGGAACTTCATTAAATGAGACGCGCTTTCAGCTTGCCAATTACTATTTTGCCGAGAAAATTATCTCCAATCATCAAAATTTGAAAGAATTTGTAAAACGTTTTGCCCAGAATGAAGAAGCACTCGAGTACGTTTTGGCGTGGCATCCGTCTTACGAAAATGTTGCACACAAACATTACCAGGATGCGTTGTTTAATTTTGCTAAAATCACTTCAAAAGCGCATATTAAAGTTTTTGCACTCTCTTTTGTGTATTTCGGCAAATTTATGTCCGAAAATCTGCAGGTAGATGAGTCTGCTAAACTCTTAAACCAAATTGAAAAATATGTGGTGAAAATGCGTAAGGAAAGTCCGGAGTTTGTGGCTTTTCCGGAAGCGAGATACATGATCGCGAGGTGCATTCACGATTATCTGACCAGTGACAGTAAGGAAGCTTACCGTCTGCCGGTACATCTGCAGCGCGAGCTTACGCTGTCTCACCTGCAGGATATTAATTTTACCGACCGATTTATATATAGCACGTACGTTACCAATATCCTGAATATCCTTAAAGATTACGAAAGTGCTGACATTTGTTTTGGCGACGACATCTCGGACAAAAAAATCCGTGAATTTGAGGCGGAAAACCATGCTTACCGCGCGCATATTTTTCTCTTCAGACTTGAACGTTCTATTACCCTGTATCATCTCGGAAATAAGGACGCGGCAATGGAGATTTTTGAAACGTTGCCCAGCGATATCAATGATGTAAAGACGTTTTCTTTTGACAGTAAGATGTATTTTGAACTGAAATATCTCTATTTCGCACAGAAAATTTATCCCAAACGAAAGGATATCCGCCGCCGTTTTGAGCTTTTGGCTAATCAGATGAAATTCAGTTACCTTAAAAAAATTTAATGTTTGCGGCTTTTTTTACTGTTTTAGGTCACGCTGCATACGGCACAACCAACGTCTTGTGGAAAAACCCACGAAACGAGATCGGCACGCTGCCACTGATCATTATTAGGAGTTTCTTCTGTATGCTGATATTCGCCGCGTCCTTTTTTATACTGCTCGCGCTGAAAGTAATTAGCTATCCCGTTTTCACATGGATTGTTGTACTGAAAACTATGGGCGTCTGCGCAATCAATTATTTCGGACTGTTTTTCTATCTGAAATCGATGAAACATGCGCCCGTAGCAAGTGTGGTTGGTTTCGGTAAAATAGGCCTCATCATTGGCGTTGCCACTGGCTATTTTCTGTATGGGGAAGAAATTTCACCGCTCAAAATCTGCTTGTGCATTTTGGTGCTTATCGGTGTGAGCCTGATAGAGTTTTCTGGCAGACGGCAACGATTCACTATATCAAAAGGTTTGCTGTACTCCATTCTCTGCAAAATTTTCTGGGCCACGGCTTATCTGTATGTGCCATTTATCAACAAATTGGGCCCTGTTCTTTTCTGTCTTATCCTGGAATTCACGGTCTGTACAATGAGTATTTTACTTTTTGGGCGAAAGCCGACAAAGATTGACCTTAAAAATATTTCGCGACAGACGAAGAACGAAATCGGATTGCTGATCGTGCTCGGCACTTTGGGCACATTTTGTCTGAATTTCGCACTGGCTAACATCAGCATCATTCTGTTTGCAGTCATCGGACTTATAGAGCCGGTTATCGGATTAATGATTTCTAAGCTGTACCACAAAGAAAAGATGAACAGACTGCAGAAAATAGGAATCGCTGCGGGCTTGGCGGCAACGTTTATTCTGACAGCCACGAAATAGTTTTTTTAATACAAAAATCCCGTTCGTTTTAAGAACGGGATTAATATTAAGTCCAGAATTCAGCTTATTCAGCCAGAATAATGCCTTTATTATTACTGAATTCCACTACTCCGCTTTTTACCTCGATTGAATATACGCTGTCTGACGTATTTTCCTTGGTAAAATGATTGGCGTAATTCTCAGGAATTTCATTGGTATAAACCCTTACTTTACCGCCTGTAAGCGATGCTACGATGGCCGCGTGATCTTTCTTGATATGGAAATCTCCGTTTTTGCCGGGAAGCAGTACTGAACTTACTTCGCCTTCGAAAGCTACAAATTCAGGGGTTAAAATTTTAATATTCATTTTCTTTAGATTTTTAGATTAAGAGATTTGAGATGGGAGACTGACCAAAAATCTATTGTCTCATATCTAAACTTCTCAAGTCTAACTTTATGCGTTTTCTGCCAACATTTTCTCTCCAGCTTCAATCGCTTCTTCGATAGTTCCTTTCAGGTTGAAAGCAGCTTCGGGCAGGTGATCTAGTTCTCCGTCGATGATCATGTTGAATCCTTTGATGGTGTCTTTAATATCTACCAATGCACCTTTAAGACCTGTAAACTGTTCTGCTACGTGGAAAGGCTGAGAAAGGAAACGCTGTACTTTACGAGCTCGGTAAACTGAAAGTTTATCTTCTTCTGAAAGTTCTTCCATACCAAGAATCGCGATAATATCCTGTAAAGCTTTGTATTTCTGAAGGATTTCTTTTACTCGCTGTGCACAGTCGTAATGCTCATCACCTAAAATCTCAGGCGTTAGGATTCTTGAAGTTGACGCCAATGGATCAACCGCAGGATAAATACCTAATGAAGCAATCTTTCTGTCCAATACGGTAGTTGCATCAAGGTGTGCAAATGTAGTTGCAGGCGCCGGGTCAGTTAAGTCATCCGCCGGTACGTAGATCGCCTGTACAGATGTAATAGATCCGTTTTTAGTTGATGTAATTCTTTCCTGCATCGCCCCCATTTCAGATGCCAGCGTTGGCTGGTAACCTACTGCAGACGGCATACGGCCAAGTAGTGCAGATACCTCAGAACCTGCCTGGGTGAAACGGAAGATGTTATCAACGAAGAAAAGTACGTCTCTACCTTGACCTTGTCCGTCACCATCACGGAAGTATTCCGCGATTGTAAGACCCGAAAGTGCTACACGCGCTCTTGCTCCAGGTGGCTCGTTCATCTGTCCGAAAACGAAAGTACATTTAGAGTCTTTCATTTCTTCCATATCTACTTTAGATAAGTTCCAACCGCCATTTTCCATGGAGTGCATAAACTCATCACCGTATTTGATAATGCCGGATTCCAGCATCTCTCTCAAAAGGTCATTCCCTTCTCTCGTTCTTTCACCTACACCGGCAAAAACAGAAAGACCACCGTGTCCCTTTGCAATATTGTTAATCAATTCCTGAATAAGTACTGTTTTACCAACACCCGCACCACCGAACAAACCAATTTTACCACCTTTTGCATAAGGCTCTACAAGGTCGATTACTTTAATACCTGTAAAAAGAACTTCTGCAGATGT
>JAEZYN010000028.1 GCA_023419095.1 Bacteroidota bacterium
TCATTGTCGGAGCCGGTACATCTTTTTGATTATCTGTTTCCACTGAAGTTAAATCTTCTTCAAATGTTTGGTAAGCAAGGGTTGCTTCCGGTACGGTTTCTTCAATAATACGTGCAGATGGCGGGGGTGATACTTGCTGATCGTTTTTCACAATCTGTGGCTCTGTCTCATCCTGACTTATCATAAATGTCACTCCAAATATGGCGGCTACCGCAGCCGCGACTGCGTAAGCCCAATTGAGACTTATCACTTTTGTTTTGGGAGCCGGTGCGCCTTGACGCAAAACATTTTCCTGTACATCCGCGAAGAAATTTTCGGGCGTGCGGTAAATGTTTTTACGTTCTAATTTTTCAATATCAAAATCTTTCATTTCTACTCTTTCTGGTAAGATTTCCGTCATCTTACTGATTATCGTTGTAATTCTGTTTTATATAATCTTCTACCTTCTGTTTCGCATAATGGTAGTTTGTTTTCAGTGTGCCGACCGACATATCGAGTATCTTCGACAAATCCTCGTACGGCAGGTCGTCATAATACCTCATCGTGAAGACCACTTTCTGCTTTTCGGGCAGCGTCTGAATAGCTTTCTGAAGCAGTATCTGAATATCTTCTGCGTCGGGCGCCAAATTGTCGGCTACCATATTCTGCAGGTGATAATCGGGATCTTCGTCAGATTTCTGCATCCTTTTCAGTTTGTTCAGCTGCTGCAGCGATTCGTTTGTCGCGATGCGGTAGAGCCAGGTGTAAATCTGGCTGTCCTGCTTGAACTGGTAAAAATTCTGATAGGCTTTGATGAAGGTGTCCTGCAGCACATCCTGTGCAAGATTGTGATCTACAATGATACGACGGATATGCCAATACAACCTGCTCTGATACGCATCCATCATCAGGCGAACGCCCTTTTCCCGGGACTTTTCGCTCGACATCAGCCTGATAATTTCTTCCTCCTTTATCTTCATTGAGATGCGTTCGGTGTTTTGATGTTGTTTAGAAGTGAAAGTTAAAGATAGTCTTTCAATTTTTAGTCCAAACCAAATGGATTATATTTGTTAGATATTAAAAGATTAATGAAGATCGTAATTCTCGGTTCCGGAAATGTAGCCTTTCATCTGGCTAAAGCCTTTTATGAAAATAATATGCCCGTTGCACAGATCTTTGGCCGAAATAAAAATGCTCTTGACGAAATTTCTAGGTTTTTTAATACTCCTTATTCCACTGAAAACCTTGCGGATGCAGACCTTTATCTGGTAGCAGTAAAAGATGATTTCATCTCCCATGTTTCTGCTAAAATAATTAAAAAAGACTGTATTGTTGCGCATACATCGGGTTCGTTACCAGTCGATGTGCTGAGTGGCGAATACCGTAAGGCCAGTTTTTATCCGCTTCAAACGTTTTCGAAAAACAAGTCACTGAACTACTCCGAAATTCCAATTTTTGTGGAATCTGAGGACGAAGGTGACCAGGTACTGCTGGAAAATTTAGCCCGAAAAATCTCGAAAAACGTAATGGAATCGGACTTTGAGAAACGTAAATACATCCATCTCACCGCGGTTTTTTCGTGCAACTTTGTGAACCATCTTTTTGCACGCGCCAAAGAAATTTCAGATGCACAGAAGATTCCTTTTGATTATTTTTTGCCTTTAATTGAAGAAACTACATCGAAAATCCGGGAAATGGAGCCAAAAGCCGCACAAACCGGTCCCGCTGTACGGAACGATACGCGGGTTCTGGAAGTTCATGAAAATCTTATCTTAAATCCTGAACAATTACAAATCTATCGCACCATGAATGCGTCGATAAAAAAAATGTATGAGTTATAAATCAAAATTAAAAAACATAAAAGCTTTTGTGTTCGACGTCGACGGCGTGTTCACTGATGGAAGTGTTTATCTGATGCCCGACAACAGTATGTGTCGGGTAATGAACGTTTTAGATGGTTATGCGGTAGTGAAAGCCATTAAAAATAATTATAAGATCTGCGTTATCACCGGCGGAGATGATGCTGGGGTGCGAAACCGGATTCATTATCTTGGAATTACAGATTATTATGCTAAAATTTCGGATAAGTTTGAAAAATATGAAGAATTCAGGCTTAAATATGGCCTCCTAAATGAAGAAATCCTCACGATGGGCGACGATGTGCCGGATCTGAAAATCATGGAACCGTCGGGCATCGCGACCTGTCCCGAAAATGCAGTACCGGACGTAAAAGCGATTTCGGAATACATCTCACCAGTTTCCGGCGGAAAAGGCGCCGTACGCGATGTTATTGAACAGGTGATGAAAATCCAGGGAAAATGGCATGAAGACAATACCAAAAGCGTCTAAAGCAAATCCCATGAAGCTATTACTTGCGAGCAATTCGCCGCGGCGTAAAGAATTACTGCATGGCCTGGGTTATGATTTTGAAGTCGTAAGCGTAGACTGTGACGAAATTTTTCCCGACAAAATGGCTGTGGAAAAGGTCGCTTCCTATCTTTCAGTTTTAAAGTCAAATGCATACACGTCACTTCAGGAAGAGGAAATTTTAATCACTGCGGACACCATTGTAGCGATTGAAAATGAAATTTTAGGAAAACCCGCGGATGAAGCGGAGGCAAGATCAATGCTACAAAAACTTTCAGGAAAAACTCATCAGGTCTTTACCGGCCTTACGCTCCGAAGCCACGATAAAATCATCACACAAACAGATGTTGCCGAGGTTGAAATCGACGTTTTGAATGACGATGAGATCAATTTTTACATAAAACACTACAGACCCTACGACAAAGCCGGCAGCTACGGCGTACAGGAATGGCTCGGGATGGCAAAAATCCGTCAGATCCGTGGAAGTTTTTATACGGTGATGGGCTTACCAACACATTTGCTGTACCACTTGTTAAAGGAATTTGATAATTAAACTTAAATACAAAAAATCTGTATTTTTACCATAAATAATTTCAGTTTGATAATAAACTGAAGATTTGAAAGTTATATGCACATAATGAAAAAATCTATATTTTTCCTGTTGACATGTTTGTTTTTTGTCTCGTGCTCCACACGGAAAAAATCAGCAGGATCGCCTTTTATGAAAGGTTTTTACGCGTACTACAACACTCTTTTTAACAGCAAAGATGCGCTGGAAACTGAACTTCGGTCACGTGACAAGTCGCACGTTGACAACTTCTATGCGCCTTACATACAGCTGCTTACTTACGACGAGCAACCACTCGGCGCAGAATTGCAGGCAAACGACATGTTTTCGGATGATGCACCCGGAGGCTTCAGCGGGCCAGGTGTTCCCGGCTCGCCAGGAATGGCCACTAATAACCGTATCGCTGGAAGTGGCGCGTCAGTGCTGCAAATTTCAGAAGCGAAGGCACTGAAAGCTATCGCCAATTATTCAGTAATGAAAAGCGGCGAGGAAAAAAACAAGAAAATTTTTGATGCCAATATTTTGCTTGCGCAGTCGAGGATTTATCAGAACAAACCGCTTGAAGCACTTGACGGGCTTAATTATGTTTTTGCGAATATGCGAAACGACAAAAGACTTCCTTTAGCAAGAGTTTATCAGGGTCTGGCCTACTCGAAAATGGGCGATTATTACCGTGCTGAGGAGGTTTTTGCGGACCTTAAGCAAAGCAAAAAATTAAAGAAAGACTATAAAAAATTATTAAGTCTCTACTATTCTGAAATGTTGTTGCAAGCCGGTAAAAAGGAAAGTGCAATTAGCGAACTTGAAGAAGCGTATGCTATCAATAAAAACCGGAAACTGCGCAGCCGGATTGCTTTTTTACGTGGGCAGATACTGGCAGGTTTAGGTAGAAACGAAGAAGCGCGCGAAAGTTTTGTGTCAGCGTACAAGAACGCCAACAATTTTGAATTTGAAGTAAAATCACAGATTGAGATCGCGAAAACTTACAATGGCGAAAACGACGATTACGAGGGCGCCCGGGAATACCTTGAAAAAATCAGTAAAAAAGGAACCTATGCTTCGCGCAAAAATGAATTTTATTACGGTTTGGGCTTAATGGCCAACAAAGCGGGCAAAAAAGATGAAGCAAAAGCATTTTTTGCACAGTCGTTGCAGGAAAAAATGTCTGATCCACAGATCCGCGGACTGAATTATTATGAAATTGGGAAAGGGTATTTTGAAGACAGCGATTATCTGGCTGCAGGTGCATATTACGATTCAGCGCTGTCGGTGATGACGTATCAACCGTCTAAGATACTGCTTCAGCAACAGTCTGAAAATATCAAGCAGGTTTCTGCCAATTATTATTTAATTAAAAAAAATGACAGTATTCTGGCTCTGGTGAATATGCCGGAAGCCGACCGGATCGCCTATTTCAATAAATACATCGACGGCATTAAAGCCAAAGAAGCGCAGGAAGAACTGCAGCGAAAACGCGACGAACGCAGCAAAGGATTTGATACCGGAGATTATTCTGCGAATTCAATTTTCGCCGGAAACAGCGGTGGTTTTCAGGATTTTGGAGATAATAAAGGCAGCTTCTATTTTGCGAACCAAAGTACGGTGGCGAGAGGAGAGTCCACTTTCAGACAACTTTGGGGCAACCGGTCACTCAGCGATAACTGGCGTACCTCAGCGCGCGGAAGCAGCATCGAAGACCTGAAAAATGAAGCGATGGGACTTGCGACAGCACCGGACCCGCGACGTCTTGAAACCGCATTCTATATTGAAAAGATTCCGACCGCTCCAGAGGAAATTTTGACCCTGAAAAAAGCACGCGATACCGCAACATTAGGCCTGGGAAGAATGTACGAAACTTACTTTTCAGATACACCTTTAGCGACAAAAACGCTGTACGGTTTGGTGGATACAAATCCTGAAGAGGAAACGAAGCTGCAGGCGCTTTACAGTGTTTTCGCTTTTAACTATGAGAAAAATCCGGCGGCTGCCGAGCGCGCGAAACAAATGATTCTCACTGAATTTCCGTACACATCGTATGCAGAATTTGTAAAAAATCCACGCGATAATACGTTCACGAAATCGTCTGAAGAAGTGGAGAAACTTTATGCGCAAGCTTTTGATCTTTATGGTGCAGACAAGTTTGAGGACAGCCAAAAGATGATCGCGGAAGCCATTGAAAAATATCCGAAAGATGCATTGGTGCCCAAATTTGCGTTGCTGAATGCTTTTAATTCCGGAAAAACTGCTGGCAAAGAAATTATGATTCTGCAACTGGAACAGATTGCACTGAACTATGCCAAAACAGCGGAAGGCGAAAAAGCCCGCGAGATGCTGAATTACCTTAAAAGTGATCTAAATATCGAAATGACCGATGAAAACGGGAATCCAAACAGCACGCCACAACCTGTAAATAATTCGCCGGCAGAGACACGAATTCGGCCGACAGCGCCAAGTCGGGATGGTCTGCAGCGTACACCGGGAAATAACGAAACAACGCGTGTCCCGCGTCCGCGACGTAACGGTAATTCGTCTTCGCAAACAAACACGGTGACTCCTCCGCAGGAAGCCGTTTTAAAATAAAAAAAACCGAAGTCAATCTTCGGTTTTATTTTTTTTCACGCCTTGAAATTCTTTAAGGTAAAAAGGTTCAAAATAGGCCACATCCTCAAACTGGCGCGCATTGTATTTTTCCGCAGCGTTTTTTATTAAATATTTGGCTGAAGGGTAGATGTCAGCATTGTAAACGGCGTGCGGCAACTGTAAAATTTCCTGTGCTTTTGCGGCACCATCACCTATAAAAATTATCTTTTTATCTCTAAGTTCCTGAAACGAATGTTCGTCCAGAATCTTTGCTTCTGTTTCGGTGATTCGTTGACCCGTTTTGCCGTCATACACGCCCGTATAAACCTCCATACGCCGCGCATCGAGCATTGGAATGACCAAATCGAAATTCTGGTCTAAAAAGGGCTGAATCATCGTATTTAAAGAATTCACCGCAATAAGTGGAATACTAAGACCAAAACAAAAACCTTTTGCGGCTGAAACACCAATTCTCAAACCGGTGTAAGAGCCTGGTCCCATGCCCACAGATACTGCATCTAAATCTTTCATCTCAATTTCAGCTCCTTCAAGAGCCCACTGAACAAAAGTGTGCAGATTTTCAGACTGTTTATAGTTTTGGCTGGTCTCTTCGCATAGACAGAGCAGTTTTTCGCCATCTGAAATGGCAACAGAACAGTTTTTTGACGAAGTTTCGAGGTGCAGGATTTTCATTAAGATAAAATTAGTTTTCCAAAGATTTATATACGGTACGTGGCTCGCTTTGCGCACTTGGGTAAATGGTAAGATCTGAAATGGCGACGTGCGAAGGCGCATTGATGCAGTAGGAAATCGCATCTGCAATGTCGCGCGCTTCCAGCGCCTTGTAACCGGTGTAAACCGATCTGGCGCGGTCTTCATCACCTTTAAAACGTACTTTTGAAAAGTCTGTTTCTACAAGTCCGGGCTGAATATTGGTCACTTTAATACCAAATTCAGTAAGTTCAATTCTTAAACCTTCTGATACCACGTCTACTGCGCGTTTTGAAGCACAATAGACAACACCGTTCGCGTAGGTTTGCCGTGCGGCAACCGACGAAATATTTACAATATGACCGGATTTCCGGGCTTTCATTTGTGGAATAATAAGTTTCGTAACATAAAGCAAACCTTTCACATTGCCATCGAGCATTGCGTCCCAATCTTCTACGGAACCATTTTCCAACGTATCGAGACCATGGGCATTTCCGGCATTGTTTATCAGCACATCGATGTTTTTCCACTCCGCGGGTAGGGAAGTGAGGGCATTTTCAACCTGGCTGAATTCCCGTTGGTCAAACGTTAAACTAAAAGTTTCGGTATTCTGGGACAGTTCCTGTTTGAGTTGTTCCAATACCGCAGTTCTGCGTCCGCAAAGAATAAGTCGGAAGCCTTTCGTTGCAAGCAATTCGGCGGTAGCTTTTCCGATGCCGGATGTTGCGCCGGTAATCAGGGCTGTTTTCATTATGTTTAAATTTTAGTTGGCATCAAAACTCTGAAATGCGTCCTCGATGTGTTCTATTTGTAGTATGCCGGTTTTATCGGGTAAAACGGTGATAATATCAAATCTTACCTCTGTTGACAGATTATTTTCCTGCATGAAAAAATCGGCACACTGTACGATTGACTTTATCTTTTTCTTCGTAACGGCTTCCTGCGGCTCTATTATGGTGTTATAGCTTCTGGCTTTCACTTCTGCAACTACGGTGAGCCCATTAAAATCGGCAATAATATCAATTTCTGCTTTCTGGAAACGATAGTTTCGCGCCAGGATTTTATAATTTTTTTTTTGTAAATATTCGGCGGCAAGATTTTCCGCTAAAGTTCCGAAATCATTGTGTTCAGCCATTGGCGGAAATATTTAGACATTAAAAGAAAGCGTGCATTTTTCGCCTACAGCCATCCTCACATTGGCACCAATGATAAGCGGACGGTTATCGAAAATGTGACCATTTGGAAAGTCAAACATCACCGGAAAATCATATTTCGAAACGCGTTCAGCTATAATCCGGTACACAAAAGGATCAAAGCTGTGGTTGTAATCAGCATTTTTTGCTTCATCTTCCATCAGCGTCATGCCACCCACAATAAGACCGCTGATCTGTTTGAAAACCCCGGCGAGTTCCAAAGACATCAGCATCCGGTCCAACGCGTAATATTTTTCACCGATTTCTTCAATAAACAATACCGCATCTTTAAAAGCGAAAGAGTAGGGCGTACCAAGCAGTGCGTAAATCAATGCCAGATTGCCTCCTATCATAGGTCCTTCAGCAGTTCCGTCTCGGTTAAGAATGTTTGTATTTACCTGGTATTCCGGTAAATTTCCTTCTAAAATTTTGATAGTCATGCCATAACCCTCCTGACATACGCCAAAATCTGCAGTTTTCAACGTCTGTCCGTGAACCGAGGCAAATCCGTTGCGATAGAGATAACTCTGAATAACCGTATTGTCCGAATAACCCACAAACCATTTGGGTGAGCTTTTAAAATTACCAAGATCAATGCCTTGGATCAGATGCTGGCAACCATAGCCGCCACGCGTGGTCCAGATGGCAGAAATATCGGGATCGTTCAGTGCCCAGTTCAGGTCTGAAAGCCTTTCCTCTTCCGATCCGGAGTAACCATATCCGTGCTGATGGCTGCCAAAAACGTGCTGACCTAAAACAGGTTCGTAACCATTTGATTTTAAAATATCAAGTCCATTTTCAATCTGCTCAGGTTGCACCGATCCGGCAGGAGAAATGACTGCGATCCTTGCACTTTTTTGAAGACTTAGAGGAAAAATTACGTTTTGCATCAGCGAAGGAATTTTTGTTCGGTTTTTTCGGCTTCCTCGAGTTTTCTATCGAACTGGTTAAACTTCTTGAAGCTCTGCAAAAATATAAAAACACTGAAAATCAATAATATAAAACCCACCACTTTTCTGATGCGCGTTGCAAGTTTGTCGGTAAGTTTATAATGAAATTGCTTTGCAAGATAGATTTTAAGAAAGTCTATTAGCAGATAAGTTGCTACCACCAAAGCCATGTAGAGTAGAAATTCGTCAAGTTCCGGATAAGCATTTCGCACGGAAATTACGGTGACTAACCAAAAAAGTACGACACCGATATTTAAAATATTAAAGAAAAAACCATTAAGAAATGTCTTGAAATAGTTCTGACTGATCAGTTTTTCTTCTCCGGGAAGATGCATTTTGGTTTTTGAAACCATCATATAAACGGCGTAAATCAAAATAATCAAAGCTGTAATACGGTAAAAACCAGGGTGCTTGTCGATTAATTGAACCAAATCACCGCTCGCAAAAAATGCCGCGGCAATGCAGAGGATATCAGCGGCAATCACGCCCAAATCCAGCGCAATTGCATGCCGCGGACCACGGCAAAAACTGGTTTCAATAAGAAGGAAAAAAATCGGACCGATAAATACAAGACTGAGCATAATGCCCAGACCCACGGCCGATAAAATAAGTTCTAACATAAGTAAATTATGCTGCAGTGCCGCGTCTACAAGACACAAAATTCTGCGTTAGTCATTAATGATCTTGAAATCGAGCTGTTTCTGGATGAGATTTGCCTTCATTACCTTTATACGTACTTCGTCGCCCAGCTGGTATTGGTTGCCGGTTCGGGCGCCCTGTACAAGATGATTTTTAGCATCGTACGAATATGAATCGTCCATCAGGTCGCGCAGTTTGATAAGACCTTCCGCGCCGTTTTCGGGAATCTGAACCCAGAAACCAAAATCTGCTACGCCGGAAATCACGCCTTTAAAGTCCTGTCCGACATGTTTTTCCATAAATTTCACCTGCATAAACTTGATTGAATCCCGTTCTGCGTCGGCAGCCAAACGCTCCATTGCGCTGCAATGTTTACTTTTCTCTTCGTAATCGTTTTTATTTGGAGACTTTCCGCCATCCAGATAATGCTGCAAAAGTCTGTGCGCGATAAGGTCGGGATATCGCCGTATCGGTGACGTGAAATGTGTGTAATAATCGAAGCCAAGGCCGTAATGGCCAATCGGATTGGTAGAGTAGACGGCTTTGCTCATAGAGCGCATCGCCAAAGTCTCGATCATGTTTTCTTCACCTTTGCCTTTTACGTCGTGTAAAAGCTGGTTCAGCGAATCAGCAACCTTTTTTGAATTTGCAAGATCCATTTTGTAACCAAATGTGGATACAAAATCGCGCAAAGCCTCAAGTTTAGTAGGATCGGGATCATCATGAATCCTGTAAATAAAGGTATTTCCGGTAGGTTCGCCGCGTTTGTTTAATGATATAAATTCAGAAACTTTGCGGTTGGCAAGCAGCATGAATTCTTCAATAAGATGGTTTGAATCTTTGCTCACCTTGAAATAAACACCGATTGGTTCGCTGTTTTCATCCAGGTTGAAACGCACCTCGCTCCGGTCAAACGTGATTGCTCCGTTGCGTATGCGATCTCTTCTCAAAATCTTCGCAAGCCGGTCCAGAGTGAGAATTTCCTCAGACAAATCACCTTCACCGGTTTCAATTCTTTCCTGGGCTTCTTCATAAGAAAACCGCCGGTCTGAATGGATCACGGTGCGGCCAAACCACTGGTTCACGAGGTCTGCATTTTCATCCATCTCGAAAACGGCCGAGAATGTATATTTATCCTCGTTCGGGCGGAGTGAACACACGTCATTACTCAATACTTCCGGAAGCATCGGCACCACACGGTCAACGAGATAGACCGAGGTTGCACGGTCGTACGCTTCATCGTCCAATAAAGTTCCGGGACGCACGTAATGGGAAACGTCCGCGATGTGAACACCGATTTCAAAATTGCCGTTGTCTAATTTTTGGATAGACAGGGCATCATCAAAATCTTTAGCATCTTTCGGGTCGATAGTAAAAGTGCAGATATTGCGCATATCACGACGTTTTGCCACCTCAGAAGCGGTGATTGAACGGTCAATATGCGAGGCTTCGTTTTCCACATCTTCGGGGAAAGAGTAGGGAAGTCCGTATTCTGCGAGAATTGAGTGAATTTCAGTTTCGTGCTCGCCGGGTGCGCCAAGAACTTTCACGATTTCACCTTCCGGATTCTTTTCTCCTGCCCGCCATTCGACCATTTTCACCACTACCTTATCGCCGTCTCTGGCACCGCCTATTTTTCCTTTAGGTACAAAAATATCCGTGTTGATCGTCTTTTTATCGCATACCACAAAGCCAAAATCTTTGTGATTGATCAGCTGGAAAGTACCGACAAACTCCTCACGGTTTCGTTTGAGCACCTCCAGTACCGAACCTTCAAGTTTTTTTCCTTTGAAATGATAGGTTACTACCAATACTTCATCACCCTGCAAAGCATCTTTCACATTTTTGGAGTGGATGAAGATGTCATCGTCAAGATCGGGAACGTTGACGTACGCATTTCCGGCCTGATTGAAATCGATAATGCCAGTGACCGTTCCTTCAATATTCAGATTGAGGGTGTATTTTCCTTTTTCGGTCTCTTTTATCTGCTGCTCTGCGAGAAGCTTGTGCAGTGCCTGAATTACCTGCTCGCGCTGGCGTGGGTTACGATAATCTATGCCGTCTGCAAGCTGTTTATAGTTATAAACCTTGCTGGACTGGCGGTTCATGAAACGCAGAATAAGGCGCCCTATTTCCTGCAGTTTATGATTGTTTTTATGAGAAACAAATTTGCTTTTTTTAGCCATATTTAATTTTTAATTTGTGATTAGCACGGGATTTTGTCCACCCTGAGCTGATGCCTACCGCCTTCGAATTCGGTAGCCAGAAATTTTTCTATAATTTCTATTGCCAGTTCTGCGGCGATGAAGCGCGCCGGAATAGCGATCATGTTGGCATTATTGTGCATACGCGCAAGTTCTGCAAGTTCCGGCATCCAGCAGAGGGCGCAACGGATATTCTGGTGCTTGTTTGCCGCTATCTGCACGCCGTTTCCGCTGCCGCAGATTAAAATTCCAAGTTCGTTATTGCCGTCTTCAACTGATTTGGCGCTGGGATGCACATAATCCGGATAGTCCACCGATTCTTCGGAATGTGTACCAAAATCTTCAAACTCGACACGCGCACCAAAGTGTTTCTTGATGATTTCTTTGTAACGGAAGCCTGCATGGTCTGCGGCAATGCTAATCTTTTTCATTCGTTTATCTTCTGAATTCTTACAAATTTAAGATTTAATAAATAAAAATGTCTTGGAATAATCAGTATCAACTATATAAGTTGCTTCGTACATTGCGTGAACGCGTGAGCGATGGCAGCGGCTACCATGCAGGGACGTCCCACTAGGGCGGACCGAGGAGTAATAGCGGACAGCGCGGCCCCAGCGGCTGCAAAAGCGATGGCGGGGGACACGCCCAAACAATTGCGGATGAAATGACTATTGCCCAAGAAAACGTGTGGATAAGTGTTCAAAACAATCTCTTTGCAAATCAGTTTTAATTTCTTAATGCACAAAAAAACCTGTGCGAACGAAAATCATTTCACGAAAGTTTGCGTGCAGTTTCAGTTCGGTTTTCCATAGTAAGGAAGTGAACAAATCGCAGCTGTGCAATTTACTAACAAATGTGGATAACGAACTTAAAATATTAATTTATAACTACTTAAAAAGTGGATAATAATTGTATCAAAAGAGATTCTGTGTGACAAAATAAATGCAAAAATATTATCCCCAAAACCAAGAACTACAACAACATCTATCATTTATTTTTTTTAATTAAAAAAGAATTTGTTGGGAAAATAGGAGAGTGGAGGTTTGTGGAAATTCGGTTTAAAAATAGTTTCGGTTGCGCTGAATAAATGTTAAATTTGTGAAACCAAAAAACGATTATGAAGACAATCAACGATTTTAATTTTAAAGATAAAAAAGCGCTTGTCCGCGTCGATTTCAACGTGCCGCAAAGTGCAGATCTGAAAGTTACAGACAACACGAGGATCGAAGCGGTGAAGCCAACTATCGATAAAATTCTGGGTGATGGAGGATCGGTGATCCTTATGACTCATCTCGGAAGACCAAAAGGTAAATTTTCCGATGAGTTCTCACTTAAAAATATAGTTGATGAAGTAAGCAAGGTATTGGGTCATGAGGTGAAGTTTTGCCCTGACTGCATTGGTGAGGATGCTACAAATATGACAGGAAGCCTAAAACCTGGCGAAATTCTGCTGCTGGAGAACCTGCGTTTTTATAATGAAGAGGAAGATGGAAATGTAGAATTTGCCGAGAAACTGTCTAAATATGCTGACGCGTATGTGAATGATGCTTTCGGAACGGCGCATCGCGAACATGCTTCTACAGCGGTGATTGCGAAGTTTTTCCCACAAACTAAATTTTTCGGTTTACTGATGGCGAAAGAGTTGGAAGCCATCGAAAAAGTATTGGGCAAAGGTGAAAAACCTGTAACTGCGATACTTGGTGGCAGCAAGGTTTCTACTAAGATTACCATTATTGAGAATATCTTGCCTGCTATCGATAATCTGATTATTGGCGGTGGAATGGCATTTACTTTCATCCGTGCACTGGGCGGCAGTATTGGGAATTCACTTTTGGAAGAAGACAAGATGAATTTAGCCTTGGAAATACTAGCCAAAGCTGAGGCGATGAACGTAAAAGTGTATTTGCCTACAGATACTGTTATCGCGGATGAGTTCAGTAATGAAGCGCAGCGCAGCGAGGTTGATATTTACGAAATTCCTGATGGCTGGATGGGTATGGATGCCGGATCCCGCAGCCGCGTGCTTTTCCACGACGTCCTATTGAATTCGCGTACGATTCTTTGGAACGGTCCGATCGGTGTATTTGAAATGCCAAATTTTGCAGCTGGAACGGTCGCGCTTGGTGACAGTATTGCGAAAGCAACCCGTTTAGGTGCGTTTTCGCTTGTAGGTGGAGGAGACAGCGTAGCATTTGTGAAGCAGTTCGGTTATGACGATAAAGTAAGTTATGTTTCTACAGGTGGCGGCGCAATGCTGGAGAGCCTGGAAGGAAAAGAGCTGCCGGGCGTAAAGGCAATTAATTCGTAACAGCAAAATATTTTTAAACAAAAATCCTGAAATTAATTTTTCAGGATTTTGTTTTTATATCGGAATGAGTTTTTGATAAAATTCTTGTTGCAGGTGAAAATTCGGCTTTCAGAAATGCTGAAAAAATCGATGATCTACTTTTTTCTGATAATATATGTCAGACTAGAAAATTCGCCCGTTTTTATGGCCTTAAAATTGGAAATTGCTCCAAAAATGAATCCCCGAAGCCAAAAAAGTGTTGATTTTTTGTATTTCTCACTTAATATGGAAATATAAAACGCATCGAACATTAATGGTTTTATATATTCCAAATTCCAGTTTGGAGTTTTTAAGAGACGCTCCATTCCCGATTTCGAAAAGTGATATACATGTCGGGGCACATCGTAGGCTGCCCAGAATTCACGGTATTTTTTCGCATCGTATGACGTGTGGTTTGGGACGGCGATAACGAGTAAGCCGTTTGGTTTTAATTTTTGGTATACAGCTTCCAAAAATTCTGATTGATTTGGGATGTGTTCGAAAACATGCCATAATGTAATGGCATCCATTGATGCATTTTCCAATTGATGCAGATCGCGGATAAATGTGGTTTTTAATAATTTTTTTTCAGCAGATTTACGCGCATTTTCATTGGGCTCGTAGCCGAATGTTGTGAAATCTCTTTCAATAAATTTAAGGAATTCTCCAGCGCCACAGCCATAATCAAGGACATTCGCGTTCTGAGGCAGTTCCCTAGCCAGTATGTTTCTTTTAAAATTAAGATTTAGCTGCTGTATTTTTTTATAGATAAATTCTTTAATTCCGCCGGAATCCTGATGGTGGGAAATGTATTCTTGGGACTGATAATATTTATCCAGGTCTTGTGGAATAGGGTAGGTTTTAAGAATGCCCGGAATCCCGGTAGGTATGAGCTCAAAATATTCCTTAGTAAGGAAATTGTCTTTTACTTTCATTAATTTGTTAAGGAGTCAAATGTTTCACGTGAAACATTATATTTTATCGGTTCATGTAGACGAGCAGAACATTCATATCTGAGGGCGAAACACCACTGATTCGGCTTGCCTGCGCAATTGTTTTTGGTCGTATTTTATTGAGTTTTTGGCGCGATTCTGACGAGAGCGAGTTAATTTTTGAGTAATCAAAATCTTCGGGTATCCGGATAGTTTCAAGTTTCTGCATCTTTGCGACACTTTCCCGTTCTTTCTCTATGTATCCGCGATATTTGATATTAATTTCCGCCTGTTCACGAACTTCTTCTGTATAATTTTCGGTTTTATTTCTCAATTCCTCGATTTTGTCGAGCATATTTAAAGTAATATTAGGCCGCGTAAGAATTTGGGCAGCACGATACGCCTGATCCACCGGCGCTGAATCAATTTCTGCTAAAATTGGATTAATAACACCGGGTTTTAACGAAGTTTCCTTTAGTAGGTTTTCGAGTTCATTGCTTTTAGCAATTTTTTCCTCCACTTTGTCAAGTCTTTCCTGTGATGCTAAGCCGATTCTGAAAGCTTTCTCTGTAAGCCTAATGTCCGCATTATCCTGGCGGAGCAGTAGCCTGTATTCTGCTCTGGAAGTGAACATTCTGTAAGGTTCTTCTGTACCTTTGGTTATCAGGTCATCTATTAAAACACCGATATAAGCTTCATCACGATTTAGAATAAATTCTTCCTTTCCGTGAACCTTGTTATGGGCGTTGATCCCTGCCATAAGACCCTGTCCTGCCGCTTCTTCGTAGCCCGTCGTGCCATTGATTTGACCTGCAAAGTACAGATTATTAACAAGTTTAGTTTCTAATGTGTGTTGTAGCTGAGTAGGAGGGAAGTAATCGTACTCTATCGCGTATCCCGGACGGAAAACTTTTACATTTTCAAAACCTGGGATATGTTTCATGGCTTTTATCTGTACATCTTCCGGCAGTGAGGAACTGAAACCATTAACATAAATTTCAACTGTACGCCAACCTTCAGGTTCCACAAACAGTTGGTGTCTTGTGCGTTCTGCAAAACGGTTTACCTTATCTTCTATACTTGGACAATACCGCGGACCAATGCTCTGAATTGTACCATTAAACATTGGACTCCGATCAAAGCCCTCACGCAGGATTTCGTGTACAGTCTCGTTTGTGTAAACAATGTGGCAACTGAGTTGTCGGGTAAGTTTAGGTGTATCAGTAAATGAAAATTTTTGAGGATTTTCGTCGCCTTTTTGTTCTTCCATCTTGGAATAGTCGAGGCTACGGCCATCGACACGCGGTGGAGTACCCGTCTTCATCCGGCCGGATTCAAAACCTAAGGACACCAGCTGTTCGGTGATACCGAACGCGCGTGGTTCGCCCATTCGTCCGCCACCGAGTTGCTTATCACCAACGTGAATAAGCCCGTTTAGGAATGTACCATTCGTCAGTACAACGGCATGCGCCCTGATTGATATTCCTAAGGAAGTTACGACACCACACACCTTGTTATTTTCGATGATAAGGCTTTTAACCATATCCTGGAAAAAATCAAGATTAGGTGTATTTTCAAGTGCAATCCTCCATTCTTCGGCAAACAACATACGATCGTTCTGGGTTCTGGGAGACCACATTGCAGGCCCTTTAGAAAGATTCAGCATTTTGAACTGTATGGCTGATTTGTCGGCTATTATTCCCGAATAACCGCCTATTGCATCGATTTCACGTACAATCTGGCCTTTCGCAATACCTCCCATAGCCGGGTTGCAGGACATTTGCCCAATGGTCTGCATATTCATTGTGATGAGGAGGGTTTTTGAGCCCATGTTGGCGGCAGCTGCGGCCGCTTCACTACCCGCATGGCCTGCGCCTACTACTATAACGTCGTATATCTCAGATATCATTTTTAAATTTTAGCATAATGTTTCACGTGAAACATTTAAAATAGTAATTAAATTCCAGCGTATTTTTGATAATACAAGTCCACATAATGATCTTCTTTCTCAGTCATTATTGCCTGTTCAGCATCAAGTTTGTCGCCATAACCGCATAGATGTAAAATCCCGTGGGCGAAAACTCTAAGCAACTCACTTTCAAAGCTGTTGTTGTGATCTACAGCATTTTCTGAAATTCGCGGCAAAGATACGAAAATATCACCGCTGATCATTTTACCCTTCACATAGTCGAAAGTGATAATATCTGTGAAGTAATCATGTGCCAGATATTGCCGGTTAATTTTAAGCAAATATTCATCGCTGCACAGTATATAGGAAACGGGTCCCGGTTTCTTACGTTCATCTATTATAATATTTTCCAGCCAATTTTCAACCGAACGGGGCAAGGGGATGGATTCTGCATCTTCAAATGTAAAGTCTATCATATTATTTAAAACCAATGGCCCAGAATGACACTGAACGCGCTTGAATTATTATTTAGTGATTTGGTGAAGTTCAGTTTGAGCGGCCCAAATGGTGATTTATAGCCAAATGTAACTCCTGCGGATGATTGTGTGACGTTGAAGATGTCATCAACAACGATTTTATGGAATAAGTTAGCAATATTAAAATCACCGGTTACAAAGTAATTTTTTAAGAAATTTACCTGTACAGCACCGCTCGCAGTAAGCAGATTCTCGGATGAGTTTTCCGCAAACTTAATACCGGCAAACCGGGTGAAATTAATCAGATTCTGATCAAAAATACCGCCAGTTCTATACCGGTAATAATCGGAGAGCGAGTCGCCCAGTGTAAACCCTCCGAATACTGAAAGCCTGAAGGTCAGCAGATAATTGAGCGGGAAATTAAACTGCGTGTCTACTTTGCTTTGGAAAGTCCCATTATCACTGTATTTATTAAACAGATCTAAAAATTTTCCCTCTGCAGCCAAAACAAATCCACGTGTCGCAAAATTTTTATCATCCTGTGTATCACTTTTTATAAAAATATAGGGATTAACGAAATTTTGTGGGTTACCAAACGCTGATGCGCCTGTCGAAGCTGACTCGAAATAATCGTGGCTGAAACCGCCTCCTACCGCGAACTTATCACGCCAAACAGATTGTATGAAGATGTCATTTCGGAACCAGTTCCATCTTTGTGCGATATTGTTGTTTGAATCACGTAAATCGAGTTGCATGCCGGAGGCGTACACACCAAACCCGGGAATGTAGCCATTGTCAATGAAATAATTAAGATAGTACCGTGGCTTGTCACCGACTATTGCGTCAAAGGATACGGTAGAATTCCGGAACAGAAGACGTTTAGCAGTAATATTAATTAACAGACCGGTTTTAAAAACTTCATCATAATGCAAACCAAATTTTAAAAAAAAACGGGTGTCATCTTCAGTTACTGCCAGATTAAGAATATTTTTATTTGCATTATGGGAAATATCATAGTTGATCAGAGTATAATTGTTTGTAGAATACAATTTCTCGATAATTTTATTTATCCCACCATAAGTTTCCAGCGCCGGAAGCTGAAGATTCATTTTCCCCATTACATAACTTTTAGAAAAGATGTGGTTGTTTGTGAGGTTTAAACTGTCTATTTTATAAACATTAGTGTAAATGTTATTGATTGGCGCGCGTAGCATCTGGAGGTCACGTTTCGGCAATAAAGACAGTGGTTCAGTATATTTAATCGCTGCCGTATAACCGGAATCTAAAATAGATTTTTTCTGACCATAGCTAGTCGCTGTAACGCCCTGAAGATTCGGCTGGATATTTATGTCCGTGTATTGGTACTGATTGTGCGTCTCCTTTTGGATACCAAAATCAATTACCTGGTTCAGAATATCAATTGCACTTCCTAATTTATCACGTGTTGCAAGTCCCTGGTTCAGATCAACACCTATAACGATGTCAATACCTTTGTCTTTAAGTGGTTTGCTCGGATAATTTATTGTCAGCGCCCCGTCGACGTACAGCGAATCTTCCACTTTTACCGGATCCATCAGCGACGGAAATGCAGAACTGGCCATTACTGCGCTCACGAGATCGCCATTCTCAAATATTTTAATTTGACCACTCTCCAGATTGGTTGCCACGCACATAAAAGGAATCGGAAGTCTCGAAAAATCGTTTGTCGAGGCCACATTTTTAAGGAGTTCCCGCAAAAGGTAAATGTTTTTCTGACCGGTAGAAATCGCCTTGGGCAACACATTTATTTTTCCGTTTTTTACAGGCAGTGTAAGGATGTATTTATCAACAGATTTATTAAAAAAAGTCCCCTGCTGGCGGCTTTTTTCGTTTGCCAGGACATCATAAAAATCCGTATCAAGGACAATTTTTTCAATTTCTTTCCCGCTGTATCCGGCCGCGTACAGACTTCCAACTACTGCGCCCATGCTGGTTCCCGAAATATAATCGATACGAACGCCAAGTGAATCCAATACCTTTAAAACGCCAACATGTGCAAAACCTTTAGCACCGCCACCGGAAAGCGACAAGCCAATTCGCGGATTCGTTTTATTCACCACATTATTTCTTACCTGAGACTTAAAAATTAAGCTCAGAAGTAAAAAAGTTATGATGAAGATTCTTGACATCAGTCTTTAATGTAAATTCTTTTAACGCGGCGCGAGACGGAAGTTAACACTTCGTAAGGTATTGTCTGGCAGTATTTTGCAAACGTTTCGAGACTTGGATTTGAATTAAATATAATGACACTTTCACCTTCCTTTACATCTGCATCACCAATGTCTACCATCAGCATATCCATACAGATATTGCCGACAATCGGGTAGAGTTTTCCGCGAATTCCCACTTTCCCGATACCGTTTCCGATAAGTCTTGGTACACCGTCCGCATATCCCACGGGTATGGTCGCAATTCGGGTGTCTTCTTTCGGCATATATCTGCGGTTGTATCCTACTGACGAACCGGCAAAGACAGGAGAGATTTGGGAAATAACTGTTTTAAAAGTTACCGCATTCCGCAGTTGTTTTTTTATGCCGAGGTCTGGTGAAACTCCCACCATACCAATACCGATACGAACCATATCAAACTGATGTTCAGGGTATTTTGTTATACCGGACGAATTTAAAATATGGCGGAGCGGCATATAACCCAGCGCTTTTGCCAGACGCTGGGATATTTTGTCAAATTTTTCGATCTGGCCTTGTGTATAAAGCTCTTCGTCGGGATCGTCTGCTGAAGAAAGATGGCTGAAGACCGACGCCACCTTCACTTTCATTTTGACGAGGCGAATTGCAAGTTCATCTACTTCATTATCCGTGAAGCCAAGCCTGTTCATGCCGGTTTCGATTTTAAGATGGATCGGATAGTTTTCTTCAAGACCTTTTTGGATTAAATTTGAATAAAAAAGATCCAACACTCTGAAACTATAAATTTCAGGCTCAAGGTCATAATCTATGATGATTTCATAGCTATGCTGTTCCGGATTCATCACCATAATTGGTGTAGAAATGCCGTTTTTTCGCAGTTCCACGCCTTCGTCAGCGTACGCAACACCCAAATAATCAATATGATGATGTTGGAGGAATTCTGCGATTTCATAGCCACCCAAACCGTAGGAATATGCTTTCACCATCGCCATCATTTTCGTCTGAGGAGCCAGGTAAGTGCGATGGACATTGATGTTGTGCAAAATGGCATTCAGATTAACTTCTAAAACCGTATCGTGCTTCTGAAGTTCCAGATGATCTTTTATTTTCTCAATTTCAAACTTTCTGGCACCTTTCAGTAAAATCAAATTATCATTTATTGTGTTTAAATAATGACTCTCAATGAGTTGCGAACTTGAACTGAATGTTGAAACTTTTCCGTTGAAATATATCTTAAACTGCACAATGTCGTCCCCAATCAGGATAACCTGTTCGAAATTCTGTTGGTTGCTAAGCTCTGCCACATGCCGGTAGAGACTTTCTATATTTTTGCTTTCAATAAAATCTGTTAAAACCAAAGTTTTAGATGGCTTATTGTACTCGTTGATGAACTGAAAAGCTATCTTTAATGAATCAAGATCAAGGTTGTAATAATCATTGATTACCAAATTGTTACGTAAGCCGTTTACGCTTTCGAGCCTCATCTCAACGGGCTTTAACGCGTTGATTTTTTTTATGATATCAACCGTTGAAAACCCCAGCACCTTTAAAACCGATATTACACAAAGTGCATTATTGAGTGTCGCATCATCGCGTTGCTGCGCGGGCATCAGAAATTCTTCGTCAAAGTATTTTATGGTGATTTCTTTCTGGTCCTGATTTATTTTAAGAGTAACATTGTTGCTATCCCGCAGGCCGTAAGATATTAAATTTTTACCTGAATACAGTGAGGTTATTTTGCTGATAACTAAAGGATTGTCACCATTAAAAATAATTGTATCTGCATTGGAAAACAATTTAATTTTTTCTGCGATGATCTCATCCTGGCTATCAAAATTAGATTCATGCGCAGTTCCTATATGCGTTAAAATTCCGATTTCTGGCGAAAACATATCTGCCATGACTTCCATTTCACGGGGCTTTGAAATACCGATTTCGAAAATGCCGATTTCATGGTCTGCAGTCGTTTTTAACAGTGATAGAGGTACGCCAAGCCGAGAATTAAAACTTTTGGGGCTTTTAACAGTATTATAGTCAGAGTTAAGACTTTGGTACAACCATTCTTTCACTACAGTCTTTCCGTTACTTCCTGTAATGCCGATCGTTGTGAGCTGAAAGCGGCTCATATGATGTTTGGCCAACCGATGCAGAAACTTTAAGGAATCATTGACAATAATCCACGTAATCGATGCATTATCAATTGTTTGGCTTTCCGATATTACAATAGAAACACCTTTATCCAAGGCAGACTGGATAAATTTTTCACCACTGTTTTTCGACGTATTGATTGCCAAAAAGGCAGTTCCCGCAGCCGAAAAAATATTGCGGGAATCAAAGGCGATGGAGGTAACCCGCAGATCCGGATTGCCGATAATTACGGAATCTGTAAATGCAGCGAGTTCGCCGGTAGAATAATTCACCTTTTTGTATTTAAAAATTCGTCGTTGAAAACTTTGCGGCTCACTGCTTCGTAGCTCTCCGTTTCGCCCAATTGCACAAGATCGTTGCCCGACGTAATCCGCATGGAATGATTAGCCAGATTTCCCGTACGGCGACAAATCGCATGCACTTTCGTAACGTATTCTGCTGTAGCCATGAGGTTGGGCATCGGACCAAACGGACGGCCCATGAAATCCATATCCAGGCCTGCGATTACCACTCTTATTCCGCTGTTTGCCAGCTGATTAGCAACTTCTACGATACTTTCATCGAAGAACTGAGCTTCGTCTATTCCCACCACATGAAATGTAGATCCTAAAAGCAAAATCTCATTCGGGCTTTCAACCGGCGTGCTGCGAATCTTGTTCTGATTGTGCGACACTACCTCGTCCTCGGCATAGCGTGTATCGAGTTTTGGCTTAAAGATTTCGACGTTCTGGCCGGCCATTTCTGCACGCCTCAGCCGGCGGATCAATTCCTCGGTTTTCCCCGAAAACATGGAGCCGCAGATAACTTCCATCCAGCCGCTTTGTTTTGCGTGATTTATTGTGTTTTCTAAAAACATTTGTTAATTTAGCCGTGATATAGCGACCTCAAAATTACGCAATTTAATAGATTTCATCATGCCGAATTTTCACGATATCCAACACAAAGTGTTTTTCGAAGTACAGACTATTCTGGATACGTTATCTAAAATTTCTTCGGCTGAAGAATTGCTCACCAAGCAGGATCTTTTTACCGAACTTACAGACCGTGTGTCATTTATCAAAATTTTAGAAAAAAATAAGGAGTTCTACACCGGTGAGAATGAGCCGGAAAGTGCAGAAATTCAGTCTTTTAATACACCAGACGAAAGTGAAGATCTTGCCTCGGAAATTTCGGCAGGCGAAGATTTTTTAAATGTTGAAGGCATAGAAGAGGAAGTTCTGTTTACCACTGAATTGAATGAACTTGATGATGCTGAAAGTCTGGATACAGAAAAAAGTTCTCCTGAACCCGAAGTGATTGCTGAAATGCTCACCGAAGCAGCACAGGATATCGCGTATGAAGACCGTGTAGCGCAAAAGGAGCGCGATTTTGAAGAGCGTGAAACAAGACGCAGAGAGATCGTAGAGTTTACCAAAGATCAGGCACATCAACCGCGCGAAGAATCTTCGGATACCACGGAAAAGCCGCAAAGTACAGAAAAGAAATTCAAACTTGCCCATATCAAAGGATTAAAGGCAATGCAGAATCTGTTTGATGATGATCCGCTCGAAAAGCTGGAGGACGAGAATCAGATTCGACCTTCCGAGTCCGGCAGCATTGTAAAAAGCAATGTCCCCACCGACTATATGGAAGCTGGGAAAAAAAGACCTGAATTCCGTTTGGACCTGAATGACAAGGTGGCCTTCACCAAACTTTTATTTAAAGGTGATGACAAGGAACTTTCCCAAACTATCGCGACACTGAATACTTTTGATAACATCGAAGATGCTCGGCAATATCTCAGCGAATTGTATTACGATAAAGACTGGAAGAAAGCTGATGAATACGCGCAGCGACTCTGGAGCCTTGTTGAAAATAAATTTTTGTAATTCATATTTTGGGCTTTAATGATAAACAGTGTAGAGGACTTTAATGAAGTGTTTTTTATCGGTGTCGCTGGTGTTGGCATGAGCGCGCTTGCGCAGTATCTCAACGGAACCGGGAAAAAAGTGGCAGGCAGCGACCGCTATTTTTTACCTGACCAGTATAACAAAACAAAATCACAACTCGAAGCCGACGGTATTCTATGCTATATGCAGGACGGCAGCGGAATTACTCCAAATACACAGTTGGTCGTTGTTTCTACGGCTATTGAAGATACTGTAGATGAAGTCTTGAAAGCCAAAAGTCTGAATATTCCGATTATACGACGGAGCGAGCTGCTCTCAATAATTGCTAAAAGCAAAAAAACGATTGCCGTGGCCGGAACATCCGGAAAATCCACGACGGCAGCCATGTTGTATCAAATTCTGGAACATGCAAATCTTCATCCGAGCATAATCTCGGGTGCAGGCCTTACATCTTTAATCAAACAGAACAAGATTGGTAATGCGGCAGTCGGAAGCGGTGAGTGGTTAATCATCGAGGCCGATGAAAGTGACGGTTCGATAGTTCAGTATAAGCCTGAAATCGGTGTTCTTCTAAACATTGATAAAGATCATCAGGAAATAGACGAACTTCTCGGTTTATTTGAAATTTTTAAAAATAATACAAACAGCGTATTTATTGTAAATCAGTCTAATAAACTGGCCAAAGCAATGTCTGCCGACGCAGGTTCTGATTTTGGTTTTGGAGAAGAAAATTGCGGTTATTCGGTCGAAAATTTTAAACAAAATGGCCTTGGACTTTCATTTGAAATTAATGGTCAGTCTTTCATAATGGAATCGCTCGGTCGCCACAGCGCGGAAAATGCTGCAGCAGCAGTCGCAGTAGCCAATCAGATTGGCGTTGATTTGGAAACATGTGCTGAAAGCCTCGCCACGTACGAAGGAATTTATCGCCGTCACCAGATTTTGGGAAAGAAAAACGGTGTTTGGGTAATTGATGATTACGCTCACAATCCAGCCAAATGTGCGGCCTCAATTCGTGCCTGCCAGCCGTTGGCAAAAAAAGTAATTGCCTGGTTTCAGCCCCACGGATATGGACCGACGAGATTTCTTAAAAACGATTTCATCAGCGAAATTTCCGACGCGTTGCGCACTCAGGACGAAATCTGGATGAGCGAGATTTTCTATGCCGGCGGTACTGCCGTGAAAGATATTTCCGCAAATGATCTGGTTGAAGGCATTCGGGCTACAGGTAAAAAGGCAGTTTTTGTAGAAAACCGCGATGATCTGCTTGCCCAGATCCGGCCGGAACTTACCGGAGACAGCCTGCTCTTGCTGATGGGAGCGCGTGATCCGGGGCTTGAAACATTCAGCAAAAACCTATTCGAAAAACTTTAGATGTCCGGAATACTGTATTTTGTTCCGACACCCGTCGGAAATCTTGACGATATGACCTTCAGAGCCGTAAAAGTTCTGCGGGAAGTAGATTATATCTTGTGTGAAGATACACGTACCTCAGGCGTTTTGCTGAAACATTTCGAGATTTCGAAACCGCTGAAATCGTATCATCTGCACAACGAACATCAGATGACGCAACGGGTTGTGCAAGATTTAATGAGCGGGCAAAACGTTGCAATCATCACAGATGCCGGGACACCGGGCATTTCAGACCCCGGATTTTTACTCGCAAAAGCCGGTGCAGACGCGCAGATTGAAATGATTTGCCTTCCCGGAGCCACGGCTTTTGTGCCCGCATTGGTTGTATCAGGCTTACCAAATAATGAATTTTTATTCGCGGGCTTTCTGCCACAAAAGAAGGGCCGACAGACAAAACTAAAGCAACTTGCCGCTGAAAAAAGAACGGTTGTTCTGTACGAGAGTCCGCATAAGATCAATACCACCTTAGAACAGATCAAAGAATTCTTTGGTGAAGAAACGAAGGTTAGCCTAAGCCGCGAGATTTCTAAAAAATTTGAAGAGACTAAACGCGGTTCAATCAACGATTTAATTGAGTTTTCTAAAAGCAAGACTTTAAAAGGTGAAATTGTGCTGATCATCAATAATGCTGACATCGCCAAAGGCGCAGCAGATGAAAAACCAGCCTCGACAAACAAATATAAATAAACAAGATATGGGATTATTAACAGGAAAAGTCGCACTCATCACAGGCGCTACACGCGGCATCGGACGCGGTATCGCTGAAGTTTTCGCGAAAGAAGGTGCGCATGTTGCATTTACATATGCCGGCTCCGTAGACAGGGCGAAGGAATTAGAATCTGAATTAAGTAAGGTCACACAAATTAAAGGTTATCAGTCCGATGCGTCAGATTTTGATGCAGCCCAAAAGTTAGTTGATGACGTCATCGCTGAGTTTGGGAAGATCGATATATTAATCAATAATGCCGGAATTACGAAAGACAATCTGCTGATGCGCATGTCCAAAGATGACTGGGATACCATTATTAAAGTAAATCTGGATTCCGTTTTCAATCTTACAAAAGCAGTCATCAAGCCGATGATGAAGGCACGTGCGGGTTCGATCATCAATATGACCTCGGTTGTGGGCATCAAAGGTAACGCCGGCCAGGCAAATTACGCGGCGTCAAAAGCAGGTGTAATCGGCTTCACCAAATCGGTGGCGCTGGAATTGGGTTCCAGGAACATCCGTTGCAACGCGATTGCTCCTGGCTTTATAGAAACGGAAATGACAGCAGCTCTTGATGAAAAAACGGTTCAGGGTTGGCGCGAAAGCATCCCATTGAAGCGCGGCGGACAACCAGAGGATGTGGCGAACGCGTGCGTATTTTTGGGCAGCGAAATGTCAGCCTACATCTCGGGCCAGGTCCTCAATGTAGATGGCGGTATGCTGACTTAGGAGCTCCGAGATTCACGCATTTTCCGAAAACCCTACCCGCTGTCCGCTGTATCTCCGTCGCCGCCTGCGCGTCGCCGGAGGATGCCGCTTCCATCGGGGCTAAAAACAAGGGAAACTCTTTTAAACCAAAAAAAACCGCAAAAAATTCGCGGTTTTTTGTTTTTAGAAATCGATCCGCAGCTTTGCGGAACCATTTCTTTCACTTGCGGAACCAATTCTTTCACTTGCGGAGCCGTTTCCAGAGTTTGCAATACGGTTTCTGAGGGCGGAAGCATCTTTATTGTTTTTTATTGCTGGCCCCGCCCCTTCTCTTCGTGCCTGCTCCATTTAATCACTCCCCAAAAACCTCATTATGCTGCTCCGCCACGCGGATGAATGTGGTTCTTTTTGACAGTTCGCGCAGTTGCGAAGCGCCCACGTACGTACACGTCGAACGCAAGCCGCCCAAAATATCTTTCACGGTTTCAGCTACAGCGCCCTTATGAGGCACTTTCACGGTTTTTCCTTCGGAAGCGCGGTATTCGGCCACACCGCCGGCATGTTTGTCCATCGCGGTTTGCGAACTCATTCCGTAAAACAGCCGGTATCTTTTGCCGTTTTCTTCCACTGTATCGCCGCCGCTTTCGTCATGTCCGGCAAACATACCGCCCAACATCACAAAATCAGCGCCGCCGCCAAAAGCTTTGGCTACGTCGCCCGGAATTTTGCAGCCACCATCGGAAATAATATGCCCGCCAAGTCCGTGTGCCGCATCGGCACATTCAATGATCGCAGAAAGCTGCGGATAGCCAACGCCGGTTTTTATGCGGGTCGTGCACACCGAACCCGGTCCGATGCCAACTTTGATAATATCCGCACCGGCAAGAATCAATTCCTCAACCATCTCACCGGTTACCACATTGCCGGCGATAATGGTTTTGTCCGGAAAATTGGCGCGCGCCTGTTTTACAAAATCCACAAAATGTTCCGAGTAGCCGTTCGCCACATCGATGCACAGGAACTGTATTTTGGGATGCTTGCGGATAATTTGTGCTATTTTCTCTTCGTCAGCCTTTCCGGTTCCGGTGCTTAGCGCAATGCGTTCGTAAACAGAGTCAGGTTGGTCTTTGAGAAACGCGTCCCATTCTTCCTCCGTATAATGCTTGTGAATTGCCGTAATCATTTTTTCCGCGGCGAGTGCGTTCGCCATTTCAAAAGTCCCGACCGTATCCATATTCGCAGCAATGACGGGTACGCCGCTCCATTTCTTGCCGGAATTCACGAAGGTAAATGTACGTTCCACACTTACCTGCGAGCGCGATTTGAGGGTAGATCTTTTCGGGCGTATCATCACGTCTTTAAAGCCTAATTTTATTTCGTATTCTATTCGCATTTAATTAAAATTTAAATTACCGGTTTTGCCTTAATCGGGCCAGTGCATTTTCAACAGTTTTCATTGCAATGACTCTAAGCTCATCATTACCGGATTTCATATTCTGAAGAATCACGCGGCATTCAGAAAGAAAAACGCGTGCAAAATCGGGATCGTTATCTACAATTTCATCAGAATTGTCGATTATATCCGCATATTTGATGGTTTGGGATTCCGGTCGAATTTTCGAAAGCCGCTCGACCTCCTTTGCCTTTCGTGCGCGACGGTTCATTTTCGGATATGCCTGTTTTGTGTAAACGTCGGTTAAATCAATAACGTGTTTAAGGGCTTTCTCCGCCGTGTTGTCGTCAAGTACAGTTTTTAAAAACGCAAAGATTTCATTTTCGGTAACCGGCGTGTCTTCCAAAACGTCGTGTAAAAGAGCCGCTGCAAGGATGGAAATGTCATCCGTATATTGCTGGCAGGTACGCATCACACGAATGGGATGTACCATGTAGCGATCATCACAGTATTTTCTGCGTTGCACGCCGTGGGCTGTGTCGCCAAATTCAATGATTTTTGTTAGCGTCTCTTCCAAAATTTAAAATTTTAAAACTTCCGAAAGTTCATCCATATATTCATGAGCCGTCAGATCAAATTTTACGGGCACCACCGAAATATATCCTTCGGCGAGTGCTACTTCATCGGCATCAGGACTCGTATCCATATTATTGAAGTAGCCCGAAAGCCAGAAATAAGTCTTTCCGTGCGGGTTCACACGTTGGTCAAAACTCTCTTCCCACTTGGCGTCGGCCTGTTTGCAGACGCGGATGCCTTTGATCTGATCCTTTGGAAGTTTCGGAATATTTACATTTAAGACCACACCTTTGGGCATCGGATTTTCGAGAACTTTTTTTACGATTGCCTGTATGTGCTCTTTCGCCTGCGTAAAATCTGCTTCCCAAGAAAAATCAAGCAAAGAAAAGCCTATTGCGGGCAAACCTTCCACACCGGCTTCTACGGCGGCAGACATCGTACCGGAGTAGATTACATTAATCGAGGAATTTGCGCCGTGATTTATTCCCGAAACCACAAGATCCGGACGTCGCGGCAATATTTTATCGAGGGCAAATTTTACGCAGTCAACAGGTGTTCCGCTCAACGAAAAATCGCGTTGCGGCCCATCCAAACTGATTTCTTCAAAGGTGAGTGTTGAATTGATCGTGATTGCGTGGCCTTTTCCGCTTTGAGGCGAATTGGGCGCTACTACCGTCACATCACCGATTTCATTCATAAATTCTACCAGATTGCGTATTCCCGGCGCGGTGATTCCGTCATCATTGGTTACCAAAATTAATGGTCTTTGCATATAAAGGGTGTTTTGAACAAAATTACTTAAAAATAAAAGGTTCAAATACGAAATAAGGTATTAATTTTGATACTTTGTAGCGCCCTGTAACAAAATGGGAAAACTTTAAACAAATTCAGTTATTAAATTAGTATATGTTCAAAAAATTCAGAATCAATACGTTACTGCTGTTCATTCCGCTCACCACTTTGGCTTTTTGTTTTAATTCGCCTAAGAATGACGACGAAAAGATGTCCACCATCATGATCAGCGTTAAAAATACACTCAGCTATCTCCATTATTCTCCAAGGCCGATCAATGACGCGTATTCGGCAGATGTCTACAAACAGTATTTTGATATGATCGACGCGTCGAAACGCTATTTTCTGCAGTCGGATATGAACGAGTTTGAAAAGCACCGCACAAAACTGGATGATTATCTGAACCGTGGTGACCTGACATTCTACAAACTTACGGTGGACAGACTTTATCAGCGTGTTGATGAAATTGACAAAATTTCCCAGACGATCCTTAGTTCGCCGCTGAACTTTGATGAGGACGAAACGTTGATCCTGGAACCTAAGGTTAAAAAAAATCCGGTAAATGCAGCAGAACTTTCGGCGGAATGGAAAAAGTATATCAAATACAACATCCTGCAGGAAATGGAATCGCTGTCGGCCAAAGAACAGTTGCAAAAGGAGAAAAAAGATTCGGTGCAGAAATTTAATTTAAAGGATACCATTAAACTGGAAATTCTAACGCCTGAACAAAAGCGGATCAAAGCCACCGAGGAGGTGAAGGATATGTTGACAGACACGTTTCGCAGGTTCAAAAAAAGAAATAAAATGGACTGGTTTACGGTTTATATGAACGCTTATACCGAGGTTTTCGATCCGCACACCAACTATTTTTCGCCAAAAAACAAAGAAGATTTTGACACCAGTTTCACGGGCAAAGTCATCGGTATTGGAGCCATAATTCAGGAAAGACGTGGATATCTTTACCTTGGTGCCCTCACAATTGGTGCGCCTGCATGGAAGTCTAAACAGCTCACGGAGGGTGACAAGATACTGAAAGTGAGATCAAAACCAAATGAAGACGCTGTAAATGTAGTTGGCATGCTTTCCGACGAAGCAGTGCGTCTCATTCGCGGTGAAAAAGGAACAAAAGTTACGCTGACGGTAGAGAAAAAGGATAAATCGATCAAGGAAGTGACAATGATCCGAGAGGAAGTGGCTATAGAAGACACTTTCGCGCGCAGTATCATCATCAATTCTGCTGACGGCAAAAAATACGGTTTTATCAACTTGCCAAGCTTTAATGCGGACTTTGAAGATTCAAAAGGCCGTAATGCGTCAGATGACATTAAAAATGAACTTGTAAAACTTAAAGCGCAAAAAGTAGAAGGTATAATTCTGGATCTCAGGAATAATGGTGGCGGAAGTCTTACCGAAGTTGGCGACATTATGGGTCTTTTTATGAATGCGGGTCCTTACGTTCAGGTGAAAGACGGCAACGGTAAGATTCAAACGTTAAAAAACAGGACCAGCGCACCTATTTGGACAGGACCGCTGATCATCATGCAGAACGAACTTTCAGCTTCCGCTTCCGAAATTTTGGCGGGCGCGGTGCAGGATTACGGACGTGGTGTAGTCATCGGCTCGCCGCAGTCTTTCGGGAAAGGAACGGTACAGACTTTTGTGGATTTGAACCGCTTCCTCAACAGCAATGATGATTTCGGTTCACTGAAACTGACGATACAAAAATTCTACCGTGTGACAGGTGAATCTACGCAGAGAAAAGGTATAGAATCTGACATTAAAATGAAAGATTTCTTCACGTACTCCGAAATTGGTGAACGATATGACGATTATGCATTGCCCTGGGATAAGATTCCGGCCGTTGCTTATCAGCCGCTGAACCTGTTGCAAATGAGCACACTGAAAAAATCCGTAGAAAGCAGGCTGGCAAACAACAAAAATTACCAGTTGGTGCAGGAATCTGCGCAGTGGAAAGAAAAGTTGGATAAGGAAGAAAGCATTTCATTAAACCAAAACAAATTCAGCCAGTTAATGAAGGAGCGTAAGGCGCAGATAGAGAAATTCCGTGCGCTGGAAAAGTACAATAACGGTCTGAAATTCACACTGAATCCTGATGAAGTGGAGCGTGAAAAGAAAGATGAAGCGTTTGCGAAAAAAACTCAGAACTGGACGAAGAGTCTTCAGCGTGATCTGTATCTTCAGGAAGCGGTTACCATCGCAAGTCAAATGAAATAAGATCATCAAAATAAAAATTAGAGTAACCATCGGTAATGCCGGTGGTTATTTTTTTTACAGTTCAGTATTAAAAAATTACGGTTCGGTCTGAATTAGTTTCAGACTGAAAGCTACGAGCCTATCTTTGAAAAATAATTAAAGACGAGAGGATAATTATAATAACGATAGAATCCCGATCTACATTTGAAAAAATTAAAAAGCGGCACGTCATTCTTAAATTAAACTTTTCTACATTTAAATACTGATATTTTTCGCTACGAAACTTAAATATGAACAGAAAAAGCCTTATCACCATCACTTGGATCACGTTTTTCGTGGGAACCTTCAGTTTTGTGTTTTTCAGCAGCGAAAAGTCGGTGGAGGTGTTTCTTGTCCGAATATTGATGTCGGCGCTTTATACGTTTCCTTTAGCCGTCGGCAATGGTTTGCTGAATGATTTTCTCTCCCGAAGATATTCCTGGGTTGAAAATACGCGGACAAGGACTGTTCTTGGTGTGATCAGTACCATCCTGCTGAATATTGCACTCGTTTTCCTGATCAACTATATCAGTTTTATTGTCATCCAAAAACAGGATTTTGCCAACTTCTTCCGCGGAAAGATCGCCATTAACAACTGGTTTACAATAAATATCGCGCTCCTGATATCTGCAGTTTTACATGCAAAGGGTTTTATGGAAGAGTGGAAGAAATCCACTCGGAATGAAGTGGTAGAACAGAAACTGATTGCCAAATCTGCAAACGCGCAGTTCGAAAGTCTTAAAAATCAGTTGGACCCACATTTTCTGTTTAATTCCTTAAATGTATTAACTGCTTTAATTGATGAAAATCCCGACCAGGCCCAGCGTTTCACCGCGTCGATGTCAAAGATTTACCGCTATGTCCTTGAGCAGAAGGACAAAGAACTCGTGACCGTCGAGGAGGAAATTGGATTTGCAAAAACCTACTGTAACCTGTTGAAAACGAGGTTTGAAGATAGTGTTAACTTTGAATTTAATGTGGCAGAAAGTGATATGAAACTGTACGTGGTGCCGCTCTCGCTACAGCTTCTTCTCGAAAACTGCATTAAGCACAATTTCGCGACGTCGCATAAACCTCTAACCATAAAAATATATTCCGAAAGCGGATTTCTACTTATCGAAAATAACCTTATGGCCCGTGAACAGGTAAAAGAAAGTGCAGGCATCGGGCTCGCTAATATTGTTCAGCGTTACTCTTTATTAACCAAACAAAATGTATATATCGAAAAATCGACCGAATTTTTCCGTGTGAAAATCCCGGTTTTAACCCAAAAAATTTCAGCTATGACAACACAACCTTCAGATGAATCAAAGGCTTACAACAGAGCCACCAAAAGAGTGAAAGAGATCAAGGCATTCTACTCGAATGTGCTTTCGTACTGTCTGGTAATCCCGTTCCTTATATTTATTAACATGTATACCGCACCACAATTTCAGTGGTTTTGGTTCCCGATGATAGGCTGGGGAATAGGCGTCGCTTCACACGGTTTCCAGGTTTTCGGCCTTGGGCGGAACTGGGAAGAAAAACAGATTCAGAAAATTCTAGATAAAGAAAACCAAAAAAACTAATAAAAATGGAAACTTATAACGAAGACGACATCAGATACACCGAGGCACGCAAGAGAGTGAGAAAACTTAAAGGTTTTTACACACACGCAGTTGTTTTTGTATTGGTAAACCTGTTTATCATCGCAGGCAACGTACAAAGAGGCGAGTCATTGAATGATATGGATAATTACTGGACAGCGATTCTTTGGGGAATCGGGCTCGCAGCACACGCCGTGAGTGTTTTTGTTCCCAATGTCTTTCTGGGTAAAGACTGGGAAGAAAGGAAGACACGTGAACTGATGGATAAGTATAAATAAATTCTAAACTTAAATGATCAGAACCGTTATCATTGAGGATGAGAAACCGGCCGCAAGAAGGCTTGAGCGATTATTGAGTTTATTCCCTGACTTACAGGTAATTGAAAGCATTAACTCTGTAGACGAGGGCGTAAAATGGTTTGGCGAAAATGAACATCCGGACTTAATTTTCTCGGATATTGTATTAGGTGATGGTTTGTCGTTCGATATCTTCGAAAAGGTTTCTACGCGGAGTTTTATAATTTATACTACGGCGTTCGATCAGTACACGCTGAAAGCATTCAAACTGAATTCGATCGACTATCTTCTGAAGCCAATAATGGAAGATGATTTGCAGAAAGCGGTAGAGAAATTCAAAAGTTTCTTACCGGCTGAAGGGAGCCATAACTTAAAGGAAATCAAGTCTTTAATTAAAGAAGAGAAGCAGAAATTATCGAGGATTCTGGTAAAGATTGGTTATAATCTGAAGATCGTGCAAACCGATGAGGTTTCATGCTTTTACAGCGAGAATAAAATCGTCTACCTTCAGACCAGGGAACGTAATTACCCCACCGACTTTACGCTTGACGAGCTACAGGAAGTATTGGATGAGAAGTGTTTTTTCCGTGTGAACAGACAGTTTATAATCAATTCGAATTACATAAGGAACATCCACACGTCGCCCTACTATAAAGTCGAAATGGAATTTCAGCCGGACGCCGAGATTACGGTAAGCCGAGATCGGGTGAAGGATTTTAAGGATTGGCTTTCAAAATAAAAGCGCCCTGATGGCGCTTTTATTATTTATTTTAAATGTTTTCTACGATATCACACCGCTTCCCACCAGTTCATCCTCCAGATACCACGCAGCAAACTGCCCCTCAGCCACGGCCGATTGCGGATTTTCAAACTCGATATACAAATCTTCCTCAAACTGGTACAAAGTAGCGTTTTCTAACGCCTGACGGTAGCGGATGCGGGCTTTCACGCTCATCGATTCGCCGTTTTTCAGGCAAAGATCTTCTCTTACCCAGTGTATTTCGTTGGGTTCTATTTTCAGCGCGCGTTGGAAAAGACCCGGAAAATTCCTGCCTTCGCCCACAAAAATGGTGTTGGTCGCGATATCGCGCGAAATAATAAAGCACGATTCTTTATGGCCACCAATTCCTAGACCTTTGCTTTGGCCGATGGTGAAATAATGCGCGCCCTGGTGCTTGCCGATCACTTTGCCATCGGTTTTTTGGTATTCTATTTTTCTTGAAAGAAACTGCAGTTCTTCCAATTTATTTGAAAATTCAGGAATTTCAGCCTTAAATTCGGCAAAATCATCGAATATCTCAACGATATCACCTTCTTTTGGTTTAAGCTGTTGTTGCAGGAATGTGGGGAGACTCACTTTTCCGATGAAGCAAAGCCCCTGCGAATCTTTCTTGTCGGCGGTCACCAAACCCATTTCCCTCGCAATCTCGCGAACCTCCGGTTTGGTAAGTTCACCGATAGGGAACAGCGATTTCGAAAGCTGCTCCTGGCTCAGTTGGCACAGGAAATAAGACTGATCCTTATTCGCGTCCACACCTGAGCGAAGGTGAAAGATTTCCTTTCCGTGGGCATCCAAAGTGGAATCAACGCGTGCATAATGACCCGTTGCAACCTTCTCAGCGCCAAGCGATAAGGCTGTTTTCATAAAGACGTCGAACTTCACCTCGCGATTACACAGGATGTCGGGATTGGGCGTGCGGCCCTTTTCGTATTCATCAAACATATAATCTACGATTTTCTCTTTGTAGAGTTCGCTCATATCGATGACCTGGAACGGAATTCCAAGTTTTTGCGCCACCATCAGGGCATCATTGCTGTCCTCAATCCACGGGCATTCATCTTCCAGCGTCACCGATGCGTCGTTCCAGTTCCGCATAAAAAGCGCTACCACATCATGTCCCTGCTTTTGCAGCAGATATGCGGCTACACTCGAATCTACACCGCCGGACAAACCCACAACTACTTTCATATCAGAATCTTGAAATTTTTTGCAAATTTACGACTTTAATTCCGAGTATGCTCAGGAGCAACAATAGTCTGTTTCCTCCGAAGACTCTACCGGCTCTTCACTGCAATCTTTTTCCACAGCCACGTCCTGCGGCCGTTTCTGCAGAAAAAGGATTTCGGTTGCGATCCGGGCTAAGACTTCAGCCATTTTCCCTCCTGAAATGTATTTGTAGCTGCGAAACTTAACAACGCAAAAAAAATCCTCCGCTACGAAGGATTTAAGTAAATGCTAAACTTTTAAACTGTTAAAATTAATTAAACAACTTGACCAACTTGACCAATTTGACCAATTTGAACAATTTGAACAGAATAAAAACTCTTTACGGTTTATTCGCCAAAAAATATTCCGCTTCGCCCTTGCCCCACGCCGGATCCAGCGCCGATTTAGTTTGATAAGTTTTATACTGGTCCAGCGATTTTTGAAATAGCTCCAAACCTTTCTGCTTACTTCCACCAAACTGTTCCGGCGTGAAATAAACGTCTTCAGCTTTCATCAGCGTAATCCGCGGGTTCGTAGGGTCCAGTTTTTCAGCCTTGCTCAGCGCATCAGCCGCCAGCATACCTTCGCTCATGAAGCGTTCCTGCGGGTTTACCATCATCTTCAGTCCGTGGATCATCTTCTGCAAAACCAAAATTTCTGCATTGTCTTTGCTGAGGTCAGATGCCATGTCAAGAGACTTTTGCGCTTCCGCAGCGATGGCGTCCAAGTCAGCGGTTTTGCCTTCGCGCATGGCCATGCGGCCTTTTTGGATGGACGACAGGGCGGCATAATAGTAGGGTAGCCACTGTGTTTTTTCTTTGTCGCCAATTCGCCGGAAATCATTGGCCAATGCGGTAAATTCTTCGGCACTTTTGTGTTGTTCGAGTTGCGGAATCTTGCTTCCCATCGCTTTGTCATACGCTGTTTGCCCAAACGCAGCAGTACTCAATGCTACGCAGATTACTAAGAATAAATTTTTCATTTTTTTCATTTTTTAAAGTTGAATAATTAAAGGTAAGTGTAAAAGCTGTTTCGTGTTTATTTTTTATACCGAATGGGTTTTTTCACTTGCTGAATGGTAGTATTAAAGATTACTGTTGATGGCATCTTCTGTTCGGTCCACACCAAAACTGATGAACGCGCCTACAAAAACGAAAGTCGTTGAACTCGGTAAAATCGGGCTGCTCCTCAGGCCGTCGTTCGAAAAGTTATAACCAAAAACATTTTTGCGGCCCAGGATGTTGCTCACAGATAAAACCAGAACACTGAAAGATTTCGCGTCTTTCCTGCCGAGGCTTGGCAGATAGTTCATGCTGAAATTCAGCGTACTGTTTTCTTTCACCTTGCCTTGCGCGTTCAGGTAGTAATTGCCGCCCGCGTCGGTGAGAAAATTATAATAAGGTCTGCCGGACGAGTAGTTGTAAGAAAAATTGAAGCCCGTTTTCCAGTCGGTAATAAATTTTTTTGCCACAACCGACAGCGTGTGTCTCGCCGCGAAATTCGGAAAAAGCGGGCGGTCATAGTTTTGGAATTCACGCTCCGAATCCAGATAAGAGTAAGATATCCAGTAATCAATATTTTTCAGCGACTTGCGGTCACGCCAGAACAGTTCGATTCCTTTTGCAAATCCGGACCCGGAATTTGAAAATGCGACCGGACGGTACTCTTCGAGACGCGTTTTTATTAGATCATCATAATTTTTGTAAAAAGCTTCAAGTCGCAGGCTTCGGTTCTCCGCGGATTTCTGAACCTGAAGAACATAATGTTCCGCACGCTGAAAATTCAGCGGATTCTGACCGAAAAACTGGCTTTCCGGATTCTGGTAAAATATCCCGTATGCGACTGAGCTCGTCCAGTTTTTTGCAATTCTGTAGGCTAAAGCTGCGCGCGGAGCCAGATTCCATTTGTCCAGCGCTGCAGAATGTTCTGCCCGTAAACCGATTTTAGCCGAAAAATTATTACTGAAGCCCAGATCGGTTTCGGCAAACAGAGACGTAAGACCCTCGTGAAAACGATACAACGTGGGAGAAAGTGCTACAGATGTGGTTTCCTCACTGTTGTTGAATTCAACACCACCGCGCAACGCCGAAATTTTATTAATGCGTCTTTCCAGACTTGCTTTGGCATTCAAGTAATTCCCTTTTAAATCAATAGAATTCCAATTTTGTTCGGTATCTTGATAAGTTTCGCTGAGGAAAAGCTGATTCCGGTTGAACGTGTACGAACTTCCGATATTAAATAAATACTTGCCGAATTTTTGGCGGAACGACAGGTTGTGGAAGGTGTTCGAACCTTTTAGTGACGTGTTTTCAAAATCGGTTTGGGGTTCCAGGCTTTCAGCCTGAAGACCTAGTTTGTTCGCATCAAAGCTGCCGTAATATTTCATAATTCCGCCCGCCCTGTTTTTAATCCTGAAATTGAAATTTGTACCGAAGGCTTCAGGTGCTTTGGTGAAATCGTTGTTGAAGCGCAGAATTTTAGTCATTAAACCCAAATTAGTGTACGCCGCAGAAATACCGAAAGATTTAGTTTTGCCCTCATCCACATTCTGGAAACCCGCAGACAGAAATATGGGCGAAATACCGATATCTACGGAATTTCTTTCAGGAAAATCAATACTTTCAAGAATCAGGACGGATGACAGCGCCTGGCCGTACATCGCGGAATAGCCACCACTCGAGAATACATTACCTTTGAAAAGCGCCGTATTCAGGCGGTCCATGCTTTTTATTCCGGGCACTGAGTTTCCAAAAAAGTTATTGACCAGATTTCCATCCATAAAAAATTTGGTTTCCGCCCCTGTACCGCCACGAACGAAAAGTCCTTCGGTCTCGCCGATTTTCTGAACGCCCGGAAGTGTTTCAAGCGCGGAAGTCACTTGCCCGTTTGCGCCTGCGGTGGTATAAATATCGATAGGCGTGAGCAGCACTGTGGCGCGCTTACGGTCACTTGCTTCAATCGAACCTGCAGAGATCACCACTGCATCTATTTCCGAAATCTGTTCTTTCAGCTCTGAATCTACGGTGATGCTGGGATTGTTTAATACAACTGCTTTTTCGGTTTCCACAAATTTTGGATTCGTAAACACGAGCGTCTGATAACCGGTTTCAGTGGTTTCAAATGAATAATTGCCATTTGAATCTGTTGTAGCGCCATCATAAGTGTCTTTTAAAGTAACAGAAACATCTTTTAAGCCTTTGTTTTTAAAAGTCACTTTGCCGCTGACTTTTGTTTGAGAGTGCAGCGAAATAGCGAAAACAAGCGCGAGGAACGCTAAAACTTTGGAAATAATGAAAGTTTGCATGCTTTAATTTTATTCAAAGATATCGCGGAATGAGTTTTGCTGAAAAAATATTTTAGCTGAAAGGTGGAAAAACCAAACTGAACGGTCAGTTTATATTTAGTAATTTTATAAACCCTAAAAAAATACTATGAAAATCTTAGCAATTTCTGCACTCGCCGGAGCGGCACTGTTGATGACAGCCTGCACCACTACGAAAAATTTAACCGTAATGCCTAAAAGCGGAACCGATACACAAGGAACCGCAAAATTCACACAAAGCGGGAAAAATGTTGAGCTCGACCTCAATGTGTACAAACTTACACCGGGTTTACACGCAGTTCACATCCACGAGAAAGGCGATTGTTCAGCAGCAGACGGAAGTTCGGCTGGTGGACACTGGAATCCGACTGCCGACTCACACGGTAAATGGGGACATGATGAGCATCACATGGGTGACATCGGAAACCTAAATGCCAACAGCGAAGGCACCGCACGAATCGTTTTCAAAACTGATAAATGGTGTCTTGGCTGCACAGACGAAACTAAAAATATTATTGGAAAATCTCTGATTATCCACGCCTCTGAAGATGACTTCAAAACCCAACCAACCGGAAATGCGGGCGGAAGAGTAGGCTGCATCGAAATCAGGTAAATTAAAATTAAAAATATAAAGCACGCTTCAATGATGAGCGTGCTTTTTTGTGCGGAATATTAGCGGTAATATAAATTTAAAAACGTGAAAAACTCATTCATGCGGAATATATTGTTGAGCAGTACAAAACTGAAAATCACGATCACAGTGAAATAGAGCGCCGTAAGCATTTTGGGAGATGCGCGGTATGCGTGGAAAAGCCAGCCAAACATCAGCGGAAACACGAACACAAAATGGCCGCCATAGATATAAGACGTGTGAAGACCGAACCGCAATACACCGTGAATCACCACATCTACCAGAAGTGAAAGCATCAGAATTTTGGCAAATTTGTTATTAAAATTTTTAAGCCAACTCCAAAAAAGCAGTAGCACGATCATACCAATGACGAAGTACGGAATCCAGCAAGTATAGACATCCATGAAAAGTGCTTTATACTCAAAGCCTTTTTTGTTGTGATAATCTCGCAACTCAAAGCCTGCAAAGAAAATGTTGCCGCCAATAAACCACGACGCTAACATATCCCAATACGGCGTCACTTTTTGCTGCGAAAACTTCTCGAACTGCGCGCCGGATTTATCGATGAAATGCTGAAGCTTAAATTCCATGCGATACATGAACAGCAGAGCAAAAACCGCAACTGAAACAATCACATTAAGGACGGTAATTCCGAAACTCTTCCAGTTTCTGAAAATCTTTGGCTGGAACAGCAGCGGAATGTAAACTTTCACCACATTCGTAATGGTAAGGCCGCCAACGGATACTGCGGCTAGCGTAAGTGCGGATGCCGGAATAGCCTGTTCTTTTTTCATCTTCAGCGCGGCATAATAATTAAAAAGCGCCAGCAAGAGCAATGTGTAAGTATAGGTTTCAGGTGTGAATGAAAGCAAAATATTGGTAGAAAAAACCGAAAAAAACAGAACGATCACCAACGAAAATCGGGTCGGCAAACCCATAATGTTTTTTAAATATTTAAAAATCTGAATATGACTGAGACTCACAGTTAGAGTGCTGCACCAGGCGAGTACAAGCCGGAAGATTTCGTTTTTTTCGCCACCCGAAAATAGCAACGCAAATTCCCGCAGCCAGCTAAAAAAATAGTTCGCGAGCGGATGTCTTTCATACCCGCCACCGGTAAGCACGATCGCGCGGTTATCGAAACTGAAATAGGCATCCCAGGGAATCCGTTCATCGAAAATGATGCGGTAATTCAGTGCGATTACGGTTCCAAGAATTCCATAAACTGTTATGAAAAAGGCAAAAAGCGCCCATTCTAATTTATTGTCAGGAAAGACGGTTTTTAGAATTTGGATTAATTTAATTTTAATGTTCAACTTCGAAAAATTTGCGCAAAAGTACTAAAAATCAGGAACTGCACGAGAGTGTTGAACAGCCTGGCTGCCCGTCATAAATAGGAGGTCTGCGCTTTGAAAATTCTGGGAAATGTTCTTCGTAAGGATTTTCGATTGCAGTGAGAATTTTGTTCAGAAGGTCGCGCTTGCCCTCATTCAGTTCCATAATGCAGTCAAACAAAATGTAGTTTCGCAGGATAAACTTCGGATTTACCGATTTCATAAGCGCTTGAGATTCATTTTTTGAAATTGAATTTTTTGAAAGGCGCACCCTGTAGTTTTTAATAAAATCATTAAATATATCAAGCTGATTATCGGTAGCTTTCTGGTAAAATACATCCTTAAACAAAACCAAAACATCTTCCTCATCATTAAGTTTTTCCAGCTGATTAAAGAACAACATGTAATCGATTTTCAAATCTTCGAGCAACTTTTGAGCTGAGGTAAAGAACTCATTATCGCCTTCGAGAACTTCATTAAAACCAAATTTTGAAGCCATCATTTCATCGTGTTTTTCCCAGAAATAAGTTGAGAAATCCTCAAGGATCTGCTCGAGAACTTTCGCGTCATTGATCAGCGGATACAGCGCCGAAGCCAGTTGCCAGAGATTCCATTGCGCTACTTTAGCCTGATTTCCGAAAGCATAGCGCCGGCCCGGCAAATCGGTCGTATTTGGAGTGAAATTCAGACTGTATTCGTCTAAGAATGAGAACGGTCCGTAATCAATCGTAAGTCCCAAAACCGACATATTATCCGTATTCATCACGCCATGGACGAAACCGACGCGATACCATTCCACCATCAGATCAGCAGTGCGGATCGCGATTTGACGCATCAGTTCTGTATATTTAGATGAACTTTCGGAATTGATCTCGGTATAATGATTTTCAATGACGTAATCTGCCAAGGTGCGCAGCGTCTCAATTTCGTCCTGAGCAGCCATTAACTGAAAATGACCAAAGCGCAGAAAACTTTCGGCAGTACGCATCATCACGGCTCCTTTTTCGTATTCGGGATTTCCGCTGTACATAATATCACGGATAACCTCCTCGTCACTTAAAGATAACGAAAGTGCCCTTGTAGTCGGCACTCCAAGATGGAACATCGCTTCGCTCATCAAATACTCGCGCACCGATGAACGAAGCACGGCGCGTCCGTCCGCATGACGCGAATAGGGCGTAGCGCCGGCACCTTTCCACTGCAATTCGGTTTTTCTGCCGGTCTCATCCGTTATTTCGCCGGCAAAAATAGCCCGACCATCGCCGAGTTGCCCCGCCCAGTTGCCAAACTGATGTCCAGCGTAGGCCGTAGCGTAGGTGTTAATATTTTTGGGCAGTGTTTTTCCATTAACAAAATCCCGGTCGGCCTCATTTTCGATTTTACCAAGGCCTATGTCAACAGCTAGATTTTCATTAAAGATAAGCAGTTCGGCATTTGGAAAACCTACGATATTTGTGCTGGCGTATAGAACCTTCGGCGTTTGCCGCTGACGAGTATTTCCGCTTTGGTCGCCCGGAAAGAGCTCAGTAAAAGGTGAGGTTATTTTATTTAAGTTCATATGGATGTCATTAAAAAAAACATCCAGCCAATATCAGACCGGATGTGTTTTGAGACGTTATGACTGCAGATTATTTATTAAAATCTATGTCGTCACCCGTATTCAGATTTTCGTTGAGATTTTCTTCTTTAGGTGTGCTTCGTGGCGTGGTTCGCGGTTCGCTTACCGTTGGATTTTTTATTTCATCAATGGTTTGCAGTCCGCCGTCGTCGCCGTATCCGCCAAGCCCCTGAAGATCGGCACAGCTGCCGGTCCAGTTCGAGGGTTTCACGAATTTATCTTCTTTCAGCACACCCAGCGATGAATCTGCCCACACTTTTTTCATGAAAATAGCCCAGATAGGTAAAGCCATTTTTGCGCCCTGTCCTTCACCGGTACCGCGGAAGTGAGTTGCGCGGTCTTCCCAGCCTACCCACACACCGGTTGCTAAGTTGGGTGTAATTCCCATAAACCAGCCGTCTGAGTTGTTCTGTGTGGTTCCTGTCTTCGCGGCGATTTCTATTCCTTTTTCCACCCCTCTTCTTCCAAGTTCTCCGGATGCTGTACCGAATTCTGCCACACCTTTCATCAGATCGATCATGGTGTATGCGTAAAGCTCGTTCATGACTTCCTTGAGAACGGGTTTTACCTCTTTTATGACGCGCCCGTTGGCATCTTCAATCCGCCAGATCATCTCTGGCTTGATATAGTTTCCATAATTCGCAAATGTAGAGTAGGCACCCAACATTTCGTATATGGTGATATCCGATGATCCTAAAGCTACCGCATATTCATTCGGTATTTCTTCAGTTACGCCAAGGTCACGCGCGGTCTGTATAACGCTTTTTGGCGTCGTCATTTCAATAAGTCGTACCGCTACAGGGTTTTTAGAGTGGGCTAGTGCATCTCTCAATGTTAGCATACCACCCGATCCTTCTACCGTCCAGGTTCCTTTTCGGTAGGTAGCATTCGAGACTGTGGAGCAAGGCGTCATGCCCAACTTCATGATAGCCGTTGCGTAAACGAAAGGTTTGAAGGTAGATCCAACCTGTCTTTTTCCCTGTTTGATATGATCATATTGAAAATGCTGCCAATTGATTCCACCTACCCAGGCTTTAATTTCACCAGTTCCCGGCACCATAGACATCAGGCCGGCCTGCGCAATCTGCTTGTGGTAACGGATGGAATCCCAAGGCGACATTTCCACTTCTTCTTCACCGTTCCACGTGAAACGCGAGGTTTTGATAGGCTTTTTAAACTCCATCAAGATCGAATCTTCAGGTACACCGGCGTTTTTAAGCTGCTTATACCTGCCGGTACGTTTCATCGCCTGCACCATAATTCCCTGAATTTGTTTGTCATCAAGAAAGTAAAAAGGTTTTTGCTTGCGTCCGCGCTGCTCCGCATCAAAACGTTTTTGTAGGTCTGTTAAATGTTCTTTGATCGCATCTTCTGCATACACCTGCATCTTCGAATCAAGCGTTACGTAAATTTTGAGGCCATCTTTAAACAGATTTAAAGTCTTGCCTGTTTTCTTTTCATAATCTTTCAGGTAAGCGTCAATTTCTTTTCGAAGATAAAATTTGTAGTAGGCAGAGTAGCCTTCATCAATTGTTTTAATAGGATGGAAATCTGTCTTGATGGGTTCCGCTACAGCTTTTTCGTAAGTCTGCTGATCCAGGTAGCCGGTCTTTAGCATTTGATCCAACACTACATCACGCCGACGCTTTGCCCGTTCCGGATTTCTGAGCGGATTGTTGGCAACCGGCGCTTCCAGCATTGCGACAAAAGTGGCTGCCTCCGGCAGCGTGAGTTGGTTTGTTTTCTTATTAAAGTAAATTCGGGAAGCCATCTCGATCCCGTTCGCATTATTCACAAAATCGAACTTATTGAAGTATAAAGTGATGATTTCCTCTTTGGTATAGCGCTTTTCAAGACTTACAGCCACAACCCATTCCTTCAGCTTTTGGAATGCGCGTTCGATCCTGTTTTGTGAAACCCGGTCTGTAAACAACAGTTTTGCCAACTGCTGCGTAATCGTGGATCCACCACCGCGCTGGCCACCATACACAACGGCTCTTGCAACCGACTGTAAATCAATGCCTGAGTGTTCTTTGAATCGTTCGTCTTCTTTGGCCTGAAGTGCATAAATAAGATGTGGAGGCAGCTCTTTGTAAGTTACCGGTTGGGTTTTTTCTTTCTCAAATTTGCCTAAAAGTTTTCCGTCCGATGAATAGATTTCAGAAGCAACGTAAATATCCGGATTTTCAAGTTCTTTCACATCAGGCATGCTGCCCAGAAAGCCCTGAGATACCGCGAAAAAAAGGAGTGCAATACCCAAAACTACGGCGGCAAGCAACATCCAGACGGTTTTTACCCATTTTCGCCAGCCTTTGTTTTTTAATTTTTTTGGCGGAAGCGGAAATTTCTGTTGAGGTTTGCTTCCGGGAGTTTTTTTGTTTTCCATAAATTACGTTACGGTTGCGGCGTTTCTATTTTAATGCCAATATCTTCTATACCCTTTAGGCTATCTGTGCGCATGGCCTGTGTAATCCCAATCTCATACTTTGCGTTTCGGGGAAATTTGTAATTCAGTTTATACTGAAACATAATTTCTTTGGTGTCACCAAAACCTTTTCCGAGCCATGTACCGTCAGACTGCGCAAGAATGTAGTTCAGCGTGTCAGTTTTCATAACGCGTTTCCCTTCTTTTAATTTTACGATCAGCCTAATGTTACTGTACGGATAATCATTATTGTTCCTTACAACAAATATAATGTTTTTAGGATTTTGCGCATCACTTATATTAAAGCTGAATTTCTGCACATCATTTTTAGGCCAGTTTCCGTCAAGACGCTTCATCTCAAGCAATTCGCTCGAATCTGTGCACGAAAACAGCAAGACTGATAACAGAAAAACGGGCACGATCTTAAGCACGGTCATCACGTTTTGGCTGAAACTTTTTCTTGAATTTCTTGGATTGTCCTCCTGCCTGTGGCTGTTCTCCTTTGGGCGCGTTTCTTTCAGAATTCTGCTTTCGCGGCGCAGCAGATTTAGGCTGAGAGCGGTTTTCCGGTTTTTGATTTGGGTTTGGCTTGCCTTTTTTCCGGTTTTGATTTGGATTTCTGTTTTTGCGTTCAAAACGGTCAACACTGCTTTCCTGGATGAGGTCTACAGATTTTACGGCAACATCGTGTTTCTGTAAATCTTCCAGCGGTGGTGTTTTCTCGCCTTTTTTATTTTGTGCAAGGAGTTTTTTCACGTCCGCGACATCCAGATCATACCAGGCCATCGAACGTTCCACATAGGCAAACCACATTTTCTTCTTGAAAACATCGATTTTAATGCAGAAGGCACGCCCTTTTTCAGTATCTAATGTTGCATTTGAAGGCGGGAAATCGCTAAGCGCATCGAGGTAACTGTCGAGTTCGTAATTCAGACAACATTTAAGTTTTCCGCATTGTCCTGCCAGCTTTTGGGGATTAATGCTGAGCTGCTGATAACGGGCAGCGTTGGTATTCACAGACCGAAAATCTGTAAGCCAGGTTGAGCAGCACAATTCACGTCCGCAAGAACCGATGCCTCCAACTTTTGCAGCTTCCTGTCGGAAACCGATCTGTTTCATATCGATCTTTGTGCGGAAAGCCGACGCATATT
>JAEZYN010000099.1 GCA_023419095.1 Bacteroidota bacterium
ACGACGAAAATGGCAATCAGCTGTGCTGCACGCCTCAGGAAGGTAAAATATATAAAAACGCCGGGGCAGAAAAATTAGTCGAAGACGGTTGTTGCGCAACGACCGCTAAAGTCTATGCCCCAATAAAGAAAACAACTCCCGATACTGAAAAGCATCCCACTGATGACGGCTCAAACCATGCTGCTGAACATGCCGATGAAGATGGACACGATCATTCTAAACAGGAAAAATCAACCTTTCAGCTTTTTCTGCCTGCAATTATTTCATTCGTGATTTTGATGACCGGATTGGCGATGGATTATTTAATCCCTCAATCTTGGTTCAAGGACTGGGTACGTATTGGCTGGTATGCGGCGGCATATCTTCCGGTAGGTTTGCCGGTTCTTAAGGAAGCGATTGAAAGTATCCGGAAGGGTGATGTGTTTTCGGAGTTTTTCCTGATGTCTATAGCTACTATTGGGGCGTTCGCAATTGGCGAATATCCAGAAGGGGTTGCGGTAATGCTATTTTACTCCGTGGGAGAAGTGTTCCAGACTTTAGCCGTTCAGCGCGCAAAAGGTAATATCGCTAAACTGTTAGATCAGCGTCCTGATGAAGTGACCATATTGGTTGATAATCGGCCTCAAACGGTTAAAGCGACGGAAGTCGCACTTGAATCGATAATTCAGTTGAAACCGGGGGAAAAGCTCGCTCTCGATGGAATTTTGATTTCAGACAATGCTTCTTTCAATACTTCAGCACTTACTGGCGAAAGCAAACCAGATACAAAACAGAAGGGCGATAGTGTTCTTGCAGGAATGATTAACTTGAATACCATCACGCAGGTGCAGGTTAATACGGCCTACATGGATTCTAAATTATCAAAAATTTTGGAACTGGTACAGAATGCTACGGCCCAGAAAGCACCCACCGAATTATTCATCAGGAAATTTGCCCGCATCTATACCCCAATCGTGGTATTTCTCGCTGTGGCCATCTGTCTGTTACCCTATTTTTTTGTGGATGAATATGTTTTCCGGGACTGGTTATATCGCGCTCTAATATTTCTGGTAATATCCTGTCCATGTGCATTAGTGATAAGCATTCCACTGGGTTACTTTGGCGGTATCGGTGCGGCAAGCCGGAACGGCATATTATTTAAAGGAAGCAACTTTCTGGATGCCTTGGCAGAGGTCAAAAACGTGGTAATGGATAAAACTGGTACCATGACCGAGGGCGTCTTTAAAGTGCAAAAGGTCAACATCAAACCGGAATTCGATAAAGATATGATCCTGAATCTCGTGAACGTAATCGAGAACGTTTCAACTCATCCTGTGGCTACTGCAATTCACGAACATCTTGGCGAACCCGACCACAATATGGTTCTGGAAAATGTGGAAGAAATTGCAGGGCATGGTTTGAAAGGGAGTTATCAGGGAAATCAGCTACTGGTCGGAAACTTTAAACTTATGGATAAATTCCTAATCCAATACGATATTAATCCAAACGATATTGTAGAAACCTTGATTGCCATTGCGTACGAAGGGAAATTTGCTGGATACATCACCATTGCAGACAGTATTAAGGAAGATGCTGCCTATACAGTACAGAAACTTACCAGTTTAGGTGTCAAAGTTACAATGTTGAGCGGCGATAAAACTACCGTGGTAAAAGCAGTTGCACAAAAACTGGGTATCCAGAATGCTTTTGGCGATTTGTTGCCGGAAGATAAAGTGAATAAGGTAAAAGAGCTAAAATCGCGGGATGAAACGGTGGCATTTGTAGGAGACGGAATAAATGACGCGCCGGTAGTAGCTTTAAGCGACGTGGGAATTGCAATGGGCGGATTAGGAAGCGATGCAACCATTGAAACTGCAGATGTAGTAATTCAGGACGACAAACCTTCCAAGATCCCGATGGCCATTAATATTGGTAAGCAGACAAAAAAAATTGTGTGGCAGAATATTGCATTGGCATTTGGAGTAAAAGCCATTGTTCTCGTTTTAGGAGCGGGCGGTTTAGCTACAATGTGGGAAGCGGTATTCGCCGATGTGGGTGTAGCTCTTCTTGCCATATTAAATGCAGTAAGAATTCAGAAAATGAAATTTTAAACAAAGCGGGCTTCGGTCCGTTTTTTTTCTTTCTGGGTAAAAAATTAAGTGTTGCGTATAGACGCAGAAAAATGGTGCAAAAATCTAATAGTTGATCACATAAATCGTCAAATAAAATACTGTTTCTCCGCTGAATGATATAGCAGCATTATTCACTTTCGCCACCGCGCACAGCAATATTCCTATGTGCCGACGCACATACCGCAATGACGACCGCGTACCAGATATTCTTCGATGGTCTGAATAAGTCACCATTAAATCGAGGTCGCTTTTATACTAAAATTACCCAAATTCAACTAGTGAATTTCAGATCTACTGCTCGTTGGTCACTTAGCTAAAAAATCAGCATCAATTTTTTCCGTATTTTCTAAACTGACATTTATAGAGGAAATTCCGCAGGCTGTTGGCAGTACGTTAATAATTAATGTTGTGTAGATTTTGATGCGGGTATTTTTAGTCCCTACTTCTAAAATCAGGGACTAAATCGGGGATTGTTTAATGGTTTTTACGATGCCATATGCTTTTATAAAATTATCTAACTTGCTTACTGTCAGTAAAATGATGACTTACATTGCTTTATTGGTTTAAATAATTACTCCCTGTGGGTCTACAAGTTTTGATTAAACGCTCTGATTTTCAGGGCGTTTTTTGTTTATTTAGGTCATACTTATGAAATGAGTTCGGAGCAAGGAATCAGTTCCAAAATTTGAACTAAGCCAGTATTGTTGTCATTCGGAACAGGAATATTATGGATCTGTTAAACCACGTAGCTACCTTGTTAAGTTTTTGTTTTTTTTGCTTTAAAAGTTTCTATACTTGCGTTACTGTTTATGACGATGAACTGTTCTAAAAAAGATAAAAGATCTGCGAAAATCTATTTTTTAGATTTAAAATAATTTAGTCCTGATACCATTGAAGTTTTACACCCAAAGAAAACCATCTGGTAGGCATTGGCACCGCACCGGCTTCCAAATATTTGGCATTAAAAATATTGGTTACTTCGGTATAGAACAAAATATTCTGCACTTTATAATTTAAATGAACATCGGCAACGTTGTAAGAATCCCCAAACTCGCGGTTTAATAAACGGTTTTTAAGTTGCACCGAAAAATTATTAACGGAATAATGAATTCCCGCCACCAATTGGTGTTTCAAAGATTCTAAGGTATATTTGGACTGTTTTTCAGTAGTACTTTCAAAGGAAGGCTTTAGGTAATTATAACTTACATCATAGCCGAAGGATTGCTTATAGGCAACTTTGAAATCCTGCCGCAGCCGTGCATAAACACCCTGCATTTTTGTTTGCCCTAAATTTTCAGGAGCGTAAGGCTTTGAAGGATTTTCTCTCACCCAGTCGATAAATTCTTTAATATTTCTATAGAAATATCCGGTCTTAAACTGAACATTGCCTTTATTAAACTGAACATTTCCCTCATAATTCCAGGCACTTTCGGGCTGAAGTAATTCATTTCCCACATTCCCGGGTCTTTGGTTTAGATAAAGATCTGTGAAAGACGGAATGCGCTGCCCAGAACCAATATTCGCCGAAATTTTCCAATAATCATTTAAAAGATACGCTACATCTACTCCGGGATATACCTGATACCCAAAATCCGTATTGTAATTGCCGTAAATGCCCGCCGTTCCTTTTATTCGTTCTCCTAAACCGGTTTTCAGTTCGGCATACATTCCGTGATTATCACGCTCGTGTTCTCCAATATTTGAGCTGTTGATTTTTTCCAAACGGGATTCCACCCCAAACCCGAAAGTTCCGATTCCTGTTTTCAAACTGCTGTTTAGTTCCAGCATTAATGTATTAGTATAATGAATGGAACGGCCTTTACTCAAATTATCCCTGAAATAGCGGTAGTCATCTTCCCCGTAACGGTCGCTAATCCTCGGGGAAAGGGTAAAATTGCCAAAAGTATGTCTGGACGAAATACTAAAAACGGAAGTTTCCGTAACTTCTTCAGAATTGACATCTCCCGGAGCAGCGTAAAAACCATTCGCACCAAAGTGATTATGTACGTAACCTGCCATAGCCTGAATGCTGTTGTTTTTATTTAAGGCATAGTTTCCGTTATAAAAAACACGGGTATTTTTACCTGCCGAATTGTAACGCTGCCCATTGTAATCACTATGAGCAAAGGAAAAAAGCTGACTTTGCTGTTCTGTTCCAAATATACCCGTCACCTCCGCCGCATTTCCTGCATAAATTCCGGAGCCATCTCCCTCGTCCTTCGGCTGAAAAGAGCTGCCTGCCTGCAGATCGGCAGTTACAGATGATCGCTTTCCCTTTTTTGTTACAATATTTACTGCACCGGTCAACGCATTGATTCCATAAATTCTGGCGGCTGCACCACGGATAACCTCAATATGATCGATAGCACTTAATGGGATGGGAAGATTCATCATATGGTGAGCAGATTGCGCATCGATCATTTTCACGCCATTGATGAGAACTATAGTTTGTTCGGATGTTCCACCATCAATTGAAATATCCGACTGTGTCCCAAAAGGACCGCGTTGGCGGATATCCACACCACTGATATACGACAAAACTTCATTAATTGATTTTGCCGGAAGCGCTTCAATCTGTTTCTGAGTGATGACCTGAATATCTCGCGTGGCCTCACTGAAAGGAGTTTGCAGCCGGTTGCCCTGAATCAGTACTTCATCTACCTCAGTACTCTTCATCTGCGAATCGCTACCATGACTGGTTTGCTGAGCGAAAATTGATATGGTGGAAAGAAGACCTAAACCGAGTATTGCTTTTTTCATAACTGGTATTCTAAAACGGTATTATTTGTTATCGGGCTGCAAAGATTCGGTTAAAACCAGTAATTTTGGTAGTCCGAAATATAAATAGTGCGTAGTCCGGTAAGCATTCCTTTTCATTCTTTTGTTAAATTAGATCGCAATAAAAAAGAAGCGGTTTATCTTCAGATTGTTTATCAGTTCATTAATGCTGTGAAAAGCAATATCCTGGAAGATGGGGATCTGCTTCCCGGCAGCAGAATAATCGCTGAAAACCTCCACGTCCACCGGAAAACTATTGTGGCCGCATTCGCAGAATTACAGGATCAGGGTTGGCTGGAAATTGTACCTAATATTGGTGCCTTCGTGAGAAATCCGGAAATCTCTTCAAAACAGATCAAAGGCTCCCAAGCTTTCCGGCATCCACCTGAAAAAGCCCCGTTTCGTTTCAGAAAAGAATTTATTTTAGATACGCCTTTAGAAAGAACTCAGGAGAAACTTTATTTTACGGATGGAACCCCGGATTATAGAATTATTAAAGCTGAAGAACTTGCACGTTTTTACACCTCGGTTCTCCATAGAAAAAAACAGTCGGCCAGCGCCCATAACAATACACATGGCAGCTCGTTTTTCAGAGATCAACTCAGTTTTTACCTGAACGTTACGAGAGGTTTTCACTTATCACGCGATTTTTTTTTGCCCGCTTCTGGGCCTGAACAAATACACTCAATCCTGTCGCGATTGCTGATCAATAAAGGTGATATTGTTCTGGTGGAAGAACTCAGCTATTTTTTACCCAACATGATCTACAGTCAGGCGGGCGCTCATTTGAAAATCATTCCGCTGGATGAAGAGGGAATGGATGTCGATTACATCAAGAATAATTTTATACCAGGGGAAATTCGGATGGTTTATATCAATTCTAAATGTCAATATCCGACCACGGTGACGCTTTCTGAAGAGCGGAAAATCCAGTTGTTACTTTTAGCTGAAGAATATGATTTCATTATAATAGAAGACGACACCGATTTTGAATTTTCGGGCTTGAGAAATAAAAAACAAACCCTTTTACGGAAAAATGGTGGGAAGAGCGTGCTCTACTTGGGCACCTTTGGGCGGTTTCTGCATCCTGGCTTCCAAATCAGTTTCCTGATCGGTCCCAAAGATCTATTAAATGAAGGTGCCAAATACCTGAATATCTTTGGCAAACCCGACGCCATGATGGAAAAAGCGTTGGGCGAATTAATTCATCAGGGCGATATTCACAGGTATCAACGAAAATCCAATAAAGTAATCGCTGAGCGAAAAGAGGTGTTTGCAGAATTACTCCGGAATCATTTTAAATACCAAATAGATTTTACAATTCCTGTCTCAGGTTTGGCCTTTTGGATTGAGTTTAAAAAACCGGTTTCGCTGAACAGTCTGCAAAAGAAAGCGCAGGAAATCGGCCTGTTTGTTCCGATGACCTGCCTTTACCAAAACCGAAAGGTTACGGGTTTGAGACTGGGTTTTGCGCATCTCAACCTCCCGGAAATGGAAGAAGCGGTGCGCCTTCTCGCAGCGTCTCATCGTGAAATAGCAAAATAGATTTAGATGCTGAAAATAGCATCTTCTGCAGAAGTATTCTTGTCGGGCCTAAATGTGGTTCCTTTGCTTCTGCACTGCAAAAAGGCGCAAATTTTGGTGTACGAAACCCATGCAGGCAAAGCCAATATTTCACAATTCACCACACTTCAGGAATTTCTGGGAAGCGGGCAACGGCAAGGAATTGCTCGGTTGGGCAGACTTTACGCCGGACATCCGGAATTTCGACAAATATGCGCATCTCTATTATCTTACAGATGACCTGGCGGACAATGCGGTAAAGGAAACTTATCTTTCCATGCCCTATCCCGAGGCGTCGCGCATCATTGAAACAGCCACAAAACAGACGGTTGATCAGCATTCGGATTTACCGTCCGCCGTGAAAAATCTGTTTCTCCAAATGCAGGAAATCCCCGACTGGTTTGATCAGGAACTTGCGAACACTGGCGCGCGCTTCTGTATGCGCAGCGGCGTCAATTCCCTTATTATTCTGCGCGATTTTTCTTTAATGGGCGGCTACGATTATGCCTACCTCAACAAGCCGCTGATCTTCACCGGCATCCTAAAAAAAGGCGCGGTGAAAAGGCTCAAGGACACACTCGAATTCTGGATCCACGTAACCCGCGAAAATGGACTTCAAATAAATTCCGAAGCCTACCAGCTCACGGCGCGGACACGCCTCATGCATTCATACGCGCGGCTTCAAATCAACAAGAAAAGGGAAAGCTGGGACGTGGAAAAATGGGGTGAACCCATCAATTTCTGGGATATGATCGCCACCTACACCGGCTTCAGCCTGGTGCTGATGCAGGGTTTAAGAAAACTGGGCATCGAGATCTCGCCGGAGGAAGAAAAGGGTGTATTTCATTTGTGGAAATACATCGGTTATCTGCTGGGTATACCGCCCGAATATTTGCCGGAAAACCGTCAGCAGGCCGTAGAACAGCTCTATCTGTGGAGCACGGTGCAGGATAAAGGCGATGAAGATTCGGTGCAGCTTGCGCAGGCTTTGCTCGATGAAAACCTGGTGAATACCATCAACCGCTTCATGTTTCAGCGGCGGTTACTGCTCAAACTTCACCAAAGCATGAACTGGCATCTGCTCGACCCGGAAATCAATGAACGGCTTCAGATTCCAAAGGTTCGCACAGCTGCCATATTCCCGCAGCTGATCATTAAAGCCAACAAAACCGTGCAGCGTTTCTATGACCTGAACGATCCTGCGAAATACCAAAAACTTGTCGAAAAAGGCCACCGCGACCAGATTAAAGTGCTTTCAGATTACATTAAGCATACGCCGGCAAGACATCATTAAATCTGGAAACGATTCTAAAACTCAGTCAAAAAGCGTCGGCCGGTAATCCAGATCCACGGCCTGCAAATCACACTCGTGATTGGGATAGGCGAATTCTTCAATTTCGGCACCGCGCAGCCAGTCATTTTCCCTGGCTTTGTAAAGCACCACGGGCATCCGGTGTTTGATGTTGTGAATTTCGGCCATCAGTTCATTTGCCTGCGTTGTCACTACCGAAAATGTGGTCAATTCTTCCTCCGTTTCGGGATTTGTCCAGTGGCTGTAGATGCCCGCGAGCGAAAAAACTTCCTGGTTTTTCAGGGTCAAATAATGCTTGTGCTTTTCGCGCCCTTTGGTATCGAGCCATTTCCATTCATAAAAACCTTTTACCAGCACCAGGCAGCGGTTCTCATAGCTTTTGCGGAAGGCAGGTTTTTCTTTGATGGTTTCAATTTTCGCATTCAAAGTTTGCCGGCGGATCTCTTCATCTTTAGCCCAAAAAGGAATAAGACCCCAATTGGCAGCACTCAGCTCCTGCGGCGTTTCATCCAGAATCACCGGCAGTTTTTCATGGGTAAAACCGCTCATGAAGGCCGTCGGTGTATAATCTGCACCCTCCGTACCGATATTGTAGATGCGCCTGATATCTTTTTTAGTAAGTGAAGAATCAACATAATAACACATAAAACTGACTTTGAAAATCTAAATTTAAAAATAAAAAAACCCAGACGAAACATCTGAGTTTAAATTGATTTATTGCGATTTCTTCGCCTTGATCATCACCTCCAGCATATCCCACATTTTCTGCGGAATCTCTTCCAGCATATTGAATTCACCGGCGCCCTGCAGCCATTCACCGCCATCGATTGTCACCACTTCACCGTTCATGTAGGCAGAATAATCCGACACCAGATAGGCCGCCAGGTTCGCCAGCTCCTGATGTTCGCCTACCC